>DATCNF010000001.1:0-2650 GCA_036565325.1 Candidatus Dormiibacterota bacterium
CCGCCGTCGCCGACGCCTACGCCCGGGCCGGCCGGGCGGAGGCGATGGGGATCGTGAGCGCCGCCATCAGCCTGGGCCAGATCACCGGCTTCCTGGTGGCCGGGCTGATCGCGCAATGGGTCGGCTGGCGCGGGTTCTCGCTCGGCGTGGCAGTGCTGCCGCTCTTCCTCCTCCTCCCCACCCTGGGCATGCCCGAGCCGCCGCGCGCCGCCCACGAGGTCTCGCTCGGGCGCTCGATGCTGCGCGCCGTCCGCTTCCTGCTGGCGCCGCGGGCGGCCGGCCTGGCGCTGGTCGCCGCCCTCTCCCTGGGCGCCGGCTTCTCGGCCGGCTACCTGCTGCCGTTCGTGGCCCGCCGCTTCGGCTACGGCGAGGCGGCGACCAGCCTGCTGCTGGTCCCCTATGTGCTGGGCTCGATCGTGGGCTCGCCGCTGGTCGGGCGCTGGGCCGACCGGGCGGGGATCACGGGGCTCCTGGTCGGCTGCCTCGGGGCGGCCGCGCTGGCCCTGGCCGCGTTCGGCCTGCTGCCCTTCAGCCTGCCCGCCGTCGGCGTCTGCTTCCTCCTGATCGGCGGTGGCGCCGGGTCGGCGCTCTCCCTGGTCTCGACCGCCATCATCCAGGTCGCCGGCCGGACCGGCGCCGGCTCGGGGGCGGCGCTGGGCGGCCTGCGCGTGGGCCAGCAGCTGGGCCCCGCGTTGGGGCCCGCACTGGCAGGAGTCGTTTTCGTCCATGCCGGCAAGGCGCCGGCCTTCCTGCTGCTGGCCGCCCTCCTGGTGATCGCGACGGGCCTGGCCCTGCCGGCTACTTGGTCGCGGTCGGCACCCCTTCCATCACCGACTTGAGCGCCTGGGCGGCGCCCAGCAGGCCGGCCGTCTCGACCGGGACCACCAGCTTGGTGTTCTGGCTGTCGGCGAAGCGGGCGAGGACGTCGAGCTGGAGGACGCCGAGCAGGGCGGCGTCGGGCGCGCCCTTGTGGATCGCGGCGTAGATGTTCCCGATGGCCTGCGCCCGGCCTTCGGCCTCCAGGATCTGGGCCTGGCGGCGGCCTTCGGCGCGCAGGATGTTGGAGGCCCGCTCGCCCTCGGCGGTCTTGATCGCCGCCTGCTTCTGGCCCTCGGCGACGTTGATCTGCGACTGCTGCTGCCCCTCCGACTGCAGGATGGCCGCGCGCTTCTCCTGGTCGGCCTGCTTCTGCAGGGCCATCGCCATCAGGATCTGCTGGGGCGGGACGATGTCCACGATCTCGATCCGGTTGATGCGGATGCCCCACTTGTCGGTCACCTGCTCCATCTGGGTCTGCAGCTGGGCGTTGATCTGCTCGCGCTGCGAGAGCGCGTCGTCCAGGCTCATGGATCCGAAGACGGCGCGCAGCGTGGTCCGGCTCAGCTGGTCGACGGCGATGAAGTAGTTGCTGACCTGGAAGAGCGCCAGCCTGGCGTCCACGACCTGGCTGAAGATGGTGGCGTTGACGGCGACCGAGACGTTGTCCCGGGTGATGACGTCCTGGCGGTCACCGGTGCGCGGCGTCTCGCGCATGTCGACCACCACCATGGCGTCGACAAAGGGGACCAGGAAGGTGATGCCCGGGTTGCGGACGCTGTGGAACTGGCCCAGGCGCTTGACCACGCCGACCAGGCCCTGCTGGATCACGCGCACCGAACGGAAGACGACGACCAGGGCGAAGATGACGACGAAAACGAAAATGATCAGCGCGGGCATCGACTCACTCCTCTGTTAGCGGGTGGAAACGACAAGGGTCGAGTTGCGGATCTCCACCACGCGCACCTCAGCCCCCTCTTTGACGGGCGAACCGTCGGCCGTGATCGCCGGCCAGCGCTCGCCCATGATCTTGACGTGGCCCCCCTGGTGGGGCCCCTTGATGGGATCGGTCACCAGGCCGGTGCGGCCGATCATCTCCTCGGCGCCCGACAGCGTCGCGCCGGTGCCGCGCCTGCGGTAGTGGACCCAGCGCAGCAGGGGCGGGCGCGCCAGCAGCACCCCGCCCAGTGACAGGGCCGCGAACACAATCCCCTGCACGAGCAGGTCCGCCCCGAGTCCCGCCGCCACGGCGCTGCCGACGGCGGCGAGGCAGAGGAAAAGGGCAAAGAAGCCCAGCGTGACGACTTCCCCGACCGCGAAGGCCAGGGCCGCCACCGCCCAGAAGATCAACATCAGCGCAGCTCCTCCTGCTTGGAAAACGCTCGACCGCCGTCCCCGGTTCCCGGGCCAAGTTAGGGTACGTCCGTTGCGCGACAGCGATGAGATGCGGCGCCGGCTGGCTGGCGGGCGCGTGGCACGGCTGGCGATGCTGAGCGCCGACGGGGCGCCGCGCCTGGTGCCGGTCTGCTTCGTGGTCGAGCGCGACCTCATCCACTCCGCGATCGACGGCAAGCCCAAGAGCACGCGCCGGCTGGCGCGGCTGGCCGCCATCCGGCGCGACCCGCGGGTGTCCCTGCTGGTCGACGAGTGGTCCGAGGACTGGTCCCGGCTCTGGTGGGTGCGGGCCGAGGGGCGGGCCCGGGTGGCCGACCTCGATGCCGCGGTAGCCGCGCGCCTGGCCGCCAAGTACCCGCAGTACCGCGCCGAACCGCCGGGGGGGCCCATGATCGAGATCGCGGTCGAGCGCTGGACGGGCTGGTCGGCGGCTTGAGCG
>DATCNF010000002.1:0-8606 GCA_036565325.1 Candidatus Dormiibacterota bacterium
GTCCTGCGCCGCGACCCGGCGCCCTTCGGCATCCTTGCGCGGCAGCCGGAACGGCCTGCCGAACACCAACCGCACCGGGACCCGGCGCGGCCAGCGGGCCCCCTTGGGAAAGCAATCCCGGGTCCCCACCAGGGCCACCGGCAGGACCGGCGCCTCCGTCTTCTGGGCCAGGAAGCCGACCCCCGGCTCCGGCTCCTTGAGCAGCCCCGACTCGACCCGGGTCCCCTCCGGGTAGACGATCAGGGCCTGGCCCGCGGCGAGGATCTCGAAGGCGCGCTTGACCGCCTTGCGATCGGCGGTGTGGCGGACGACCGGGAAGGCGTGGTAGTGGCGGAACAGCCAGGCGACCCAGCCTTTCTCGAAGTACTCGGACTTGGCCATGCTCCAGGTGTCGGCCCGGGGCAGGAAAGCGGGCACCAACGGAGGGTCGACCGTGGACTGGTGGTTGGGACAGACCAGGACACCGCCCCGCCGGGGCACGTTCTCCAGGCCCTCGCACCGGAACAACCCGGCCAGGTAGACGTGGACGATCGTCCGCATCACCCAGCGCAGGAAGGCGTACATCAGGCCTGCCGCACGTCCCGCAGCACTTCGGCAATCACGCCGTCGAGGTCGAGCGCGTCGGTGTCGATGACCACCGCGTCCTCGGCCGCGCGCAGCGGCGCGACCGTGCGCTCGCTGTCCATGCGATCGCGCGCGGTGACCTCGGTCGCCATCTTCTCTGGATCCACCGCCTCCCCGCGTGCGGCGAGCTGGGCTGCCCGCCGGCGGACCCGCTCCGCCACGCTGGCGGTCAGGAAGAACTTGTGGTCCGCGTCCGGGAAGACCACGGTCCCGATGTCGCGGCCCGCCATCACGACGCCACCGCGAGCGAGGGCGCGCTGCTGGGCGACCATCGCCAGCCGCACCCCGGCGACCTTGGCCACTCGCGAGACCACCTCGCTGATGGTCGGGTCATAGACCCGCTCCGTCACCTCCGCATCGTCGACCCACACGCGCCGGCCCTCGGTCCTGACCTTGAGGCCGGCGGCCAGCGCCGTCAACGCAGCGCCGTCGCTCACCTCGACGCCGCGCTCGATCGCCGCCAGCGCGACCGCTCGGTACATGAGCCCGGTGTCCACGAAGGGCACCCCAAGTGCTTCCGCGACCCGGCGGCCCACAGCCGACTTGCCGGAGGCGACGCCGCCGTCGATGGCGACGATCACGGCGGCTTCACCCCCGCCGCGCGCCGGAGCCCCTCCACCTCTGGCGGCCGCAGCCGCCGGTGGCCGCCCACCTTCAGGCGCCCCAGGCGGATCGGACCGAAGGCGCTCCGGTGCAGCCGCCGCACCTCGTGGCCGATAGCGTCGAACATGCGCCGGACCTGGCGGTTGCGGCCCTCGGTGATCACGATCCGGACCTCGCTCACACCCTTGGCGGAGCCCAGGAGCTCGACCCGGGCCGGCCGGGTGACGCCGTCCTCCAGCTCCACACCCTCGCGCAGCCGCCGGAGGTCGGGCTCGCCGGGGATCCCGCGCACCACCGCCACGTACTCCTTCGGCACCTTGTGCCGGGGGTGGGCCAGGCGGTTGGCCAGGGAACCGTCGTCGGTGACCAGGATCAGCCCGCTGCTGTCGAAGTCGAGCCGGCCGACCGCGAAGAGGCGGCGGTCGGACTGCTCGCCCAGGAGGTCGAAGAGCGTGGTCCGGCGCTCCGGGTCGGAGGTGGTCACGATCACCCCCTCCGGCTTGTGGACCGCGAACCAGGCCGTTTCGGCGTGGGCCTGGACCGGCCGCCCCTCGACCGTGACCCGGTCCGTGTCGGCGTCGACGAGCATCCCCGCCGGCGGGGGCCGGCGGCCGTTGACGAGCACCGCGCCCGACGCGATCAGGCTGTCGGCGCCGCGGCGCGAGGCCACCCCCGAGCGCGCCAGGAAACGGTTCAGGCGCTCAGGTGCGGTCACGGTCTTCGGGTGTGGCGCCGGGGGCGGGTAGCTGGTCCAGGGACTCCAGTCCCAGCACCTGGAGGAAGCGCATGGTGGTGCCGTAGAGCTTGGGCAGGCCTGGCCCCGAGCCGCGGCCGACCTCGGTGACCAGGTTGCGCAGCTCCAGGTTGGCGAGCACGGAGTCGCAGTTGACGCCCCGGATCTCCTCGATCCGCGCGCGGGGCACGGGTTGGTTGAAGGCGACGATCGCGAGCGTCTCGTAGGCCGCCGGCGAGAGGCGGCCGGTGACCTCGGGCCGCAGGGCTCGGCGCACCGCCGCCGCGTGCTCGGGGCGGGTCGCCAGCAGGAGCTGGTCCTGGTGGCGCTGCAGCATCAGCCCGCGGCCCGCGAGCTGCTCGCGGAGCTCGTCGAGGGCCACCTCCACCGCCACCCGGTCGCTGTCCGTCGCCTGCGCCAGCTCGCGCACCTTGAGCGGCCGGTTGGAGGAGAAGAGGATCGCCTCCAGGGCGCCCGGGAGGTCGCTCAAACCGGACGGGTGGCGGGCGCCAGCGGCTCGACGCGGATGGCGCCGAAGCTGGCGGACTGGCGGATCCGCACCCGCCCGCGCCGGAGCAGCTCGAGCAGCGCGATGAAGGTGACGACCGCCTCCAGGCGGTCCTCGGACTCGAGCAGCACCTGCACCAGGTCGATGGGCCCACGCTCGAGCATCGACTCCAGGACCGCGATCTTCTCGTCGGGGGTCCAGCTCCGGCCCTGGAAGACCAGGGGCCGGGGTGGCACCCGGGCCAGGACCGACTGGAATGCCGTCAGCAGGGCGACCATCTCCAGCGGCTCCTCCTGGCCCTCGACCGCGATCGTGCGCGCCGGCGCCGGGAAGGCGTAGCTCTCCTCGACCGCCCGGCGCATCAGCTGCTCGGCCATCGCTTTGTAGGTGCGGTACTCGTCGAGGCGCCGCCGGACGTCCTCCTCCCAGCCCAGAAGGTCGGTCTCCTCCGCTTCATCCGTCACTCCGGGCAGCAGGCGGATCGACTTGAGCAGGAGCAGCCGCGATCCCAGCCAGAGAAACTCGGCCATCTCGCGCGGGTCGGGGGTGGTGATCTCCGCCACCTCCTTGGCGTAGGCGGCCGTGAGCTCGGAGAGGCTGACCTGGAGGATGTCGACCTCCTCGCGCTCGGCCAGGGCGAGCAGCAGCTCGAGCGGCCCCTCGAAGACCGGGGTGCTGATGTCCAGACGCGGTCGTACGCCGGGCTGGTCCATCGAGCCGACATCATAGCGATGGATGCCCCGGCTCCCGATCTGCCTGGCCGCCCTCATCGCGCTGGTACTGGCCTGCCAGTCGCAGTCGCCGCCCGCGGCCACTCCCCGGCCTTCGCCGTCTGCGGCGGCGACCCCATTGCCGCAGCTGCGGCCGCCCGCCGACGCGGTCTTGGCCGACGCTGACGTCGGCCTGCCGCGGACCGCGGGGCGCGACCATTTGAGCGCCGCCGAGGCCGCCCGCGACACCGCCAACGAGGTCCTGGCGCTGGAGACCTACAGCGGTTGGGGCTGGGTAGAAGCGTCCACGCGGACCTGGTCGGGCGGTGGTCGCCAGGCGGCCGAGACGCTGCTCCTGACGCTGCGGGCGGAAGGTGCGAGCAGGGCCTTTGACGCCTGGGCGGCAGATGCGGCGCGGGCGCCCTACGCCGCGGTGGATTGCCCTGCGTCCGTCAGCCGGCTCGATCAGTGCCGCCTGGGCGTGGCCGGCGATCGGGCGCTGGTGGTGGGGCGGCTGGGGGCTGAGGTGTTTCGGATCGAGACGACCGGGGTGGACTCAGCCGCCTTGGCTTCCAAGCAGGCCTCCCGGATGGTCGCACCGGGCTAACTGCGTCCCGCTCCCCCTCGCTGCGCGAGGGACCTCCCCGCCGAGCGGGGAGGAGCTTCGAGCTCGCTAGCGGAGGTCTACTTGCACGAAGCGCTCTTCTGCTCCTATGTGGCGCCAGCGGGCTCTCAGGGCGGCTGGGCTGCCGGTCTGGGTGTCGTGCTCCAGGCGGGCGTTGATCTTCTCGGTCAGGACGCTGCTGACGTCGACCTTCAGCGTGGGATTGGGGCCCGCGAAGAGCCAGGCCTCGGCGGTCTTATGGGGCGGGCCCAGGTCCGGGTAGGTGAGGCGGTCGCGCGCGCAGGGCCAGGCGGCGTCGAGCGCCATCCGTCCGACCACGCGGTGGTCCGGGTGCTGCCGGTACCCGGGGGTGGGGTCGAAGGTCAGCAGCAGGTCCGGGCGGCTGCGCCGGATCGCGCGCACGAACTCACCCCGCAGCTCGAGCGACTCCACCAGCTCGGCGTCAGCGTGGCGCAGGAACTCGACGTCGTCGGCGCCCAGCAACCGGGCCGATCGCAGCTGCTCCTCCTCCCGGCGGGCGGCCAGTGCGGGCCCCTCGACATCGGCGTCCTCGGTCCCCTTGTCGCCGGAGGTCGCGAGCACGAAGTCGACGTGCACCTCCCGCCGCGTCAGCATCAGCACCGAGCCGGCGCAGAAGAACTCGATGTCGTCGGGATGGGCCACGATGCAGAGCGCGCGCTTGATCCGGTGGTCGCCGGGGCCGGAGAAGGGCTTGCTGCGGGCTATGCCGGGTACCTCGCGCGCACCAGCTCGACCAATTCCTCGGTGGCCGGGGTCGGGACGTGGTGCTCGCGCCCGCCGCGGACGATGGGCCCGGAGATGTGGTCCAGCTCCAGCGGCCGGCCGGCGGCGGCGTCCTTCTGCATGGAGGTGCGCATGTCGCGGGCAGTCACCTTGAGCATGCCCGCCGGCTCTTCCAGCTCGATGCCCTGGGCGGCCGCCACCGCCTTGACCTCCCGCATCGCCGACACCATCCGGTCGCGCCACTCGGGCTGCTCCACGATCTGGCCCAGCGAGAGCTGGGAGGCGGTGGAGGTGAGCGCGAAGGGGGCCAGCATGATCAGCTTGGCCCACAGCGCGCGGTCGCCATCCTCCACCATGCGGGCCTGGATCCCGGCCTGGTTGAGCTCGGCGACCAGATCGGGCCGACCCGCCAGCTCCGCCACGATGAACGCTCCCTTCTGCCGGTAGCGGCCGGGCTCGAGGCGTTCCGCCTCCACTCGGATGGTGCCGGTCACGACGCGCTCAGGGCCGTATGCCCGGCGCAGGGCGTCGAGGTGGTCGACCCCGTTGAGAAGCGGCACCACCACGTCGACCAGGCCCGGCGGCGCCTGCTTGAGGGCCGCCTCGAGCTGACCCGCCTTGACCGCGACCCAGAGCACGTCGGCGGGCTCTGACAGCCGCTCGACGACCGCGACCTCCGCCTCGACCTCGCCCAGCAGGTCGCTCTGCAGGTGGATGGGATTGGGGAACCCGGCGGCGGCGCCCGGCCGGACGATCAACGTGACCGGGTGGCCGGCCTTGGCAAGGGCCGCGCCCAGCAGCCCGCCGACCCCGCCGGCGCCCAGGATGGCGTGTTTCAAGACTGTGCCTCGTCCAACAGTTCGCGGGCGCGGGCCAGGGCCTTCTCCGTGACGCGGCCACTCATCATCCGGGCCAGCTCGGCCGCGCGTTCCTCGACGCCGGCCAGCTCGCGCACACGCACCACGTTGCGCCCGCCGTCGCCCAGCTCCTTCTCGACCACCAGGTGATGATCGGCGAAGCAGGCGATCTGGGGCAGGTGGGTCACCACCAGAACCTGGTGGGTGGCCCCCAGCGCCTTGAGGCGCAGGCCGACCTGGAGCGCCGCCTCGCCGCCGATCCCCGCGTCGACCTCGTCGAAGACCAGGGTGGGCAGGCGATCAGCCTCGGCGCCGGCGGCCTTGATGGCGAGCATGACGCGCGCCAGCTCGCCGCCGGAAGCGACTCGGGCGAGCGGCGCGGCGGGCTCACCCGGGTTGGCCGAGAAGAGCATCTCGGCGGCCTCGGCGCCGGCCGGGCCGATCTCCGCCCGGGTAAGCAGCGCGATCTCGAAGTGAGCCCCTTCCAGGCGCAGGCCCTGCAGCTCGGCCGCCACCGCCGCGCCCAGCCGCTGAGCAGCCGCCTCCCGAGCCACGGTGAGCTCGGCGGCCGAGGACTCCAGGTCGGCACGCACCTCAGAGGTGCGAGCGGCCGCCGCCTCGATGGCCGCGCCCAGGTCCTCTGCCTCGCCCAGCTGAGAAGTGAGCCGATCGCGCTCCCCGATCGCGGCCTCGATCGATCCACCATGCTTGCGCTTGATCGACTCCAGGACCGCGAGGCGCTCCTCGATCCGCTCCAGGCGGCCAGGGTCGGCGTCGAGCTGCTCGCTGTAGTGGCGTACCTCGGCCGCCACGTCAGCCGTCTCGTCCTCCAGCGCCGAGAGGCGTTCGGCGAGGCCGGCCAACCGGGGGTCGAGCTCGGCGGCGGCGCGCACGTCGCCGGCCGCCACCGCGATGGCCTCGTCTGCGCGGAGCGCCTCCAGGGCGCGGCCGGAGAGCTCGGCCAGCCGCGCCGCGTGGCGGGCCACCGAGCGCTCGGCCGCCAGCTCGGCGTCCTCGCCGGGCCGCAGCCCGGCCCCGCGCAGCTCCTCCAGCTGCCAGCGCAGGTACTCGCGCTCGCGGTCGCCGCGGTCCCGCAGGCGCTCCAGCCCGGCCTGGTGGGCGACCGCTTCCGTCCATGCCGCGTGGCTCTCGGCGACCTTCTCGCGGAGCGCGAGCTGAGCTACCGTCCCCCTCCGCCTCGCTTCCCCTCTCCTCCCTTCGGGAGGACCTCCCCGTCGAGCGGGGAGGAGTGGCACCTCCCCACCGAGTGGGGAGGAGACGTCTCCGTATGCGTCCAGTAGGTCGGTCTGGGCTTCTTGGTCGAGGAGCGAGTGGTGCTCGTGCTGGCCGTGCACCGCGACCAGCTCGCGGGCCAGCTCGCGGAGCTGGCCGGGCGTGGCGGGGCGGCCGTCGATGCGAGCCTGCCCGCGCCGTCCCACCTCGCGCGTGAGCACGGTCTCCGTGCCCTCGTGCTCGAAGGCGGCGTCCACCACCGCCCGCTCGGAGCCATGGCGGACCTGGTCGCTGCTGGCTCGGCCGCCCAGCGCCAGGCCGAGGGCGTCGACGATCAGCGACTTGCCGCTGCCCGTCTCACCGGTCAGCAGGTTGAGCCCCGGCCCGAAGCGAACGCGGGCGCTCTCCACCAGCGCCAGGTCGCGGACGTGGAGCTCCTTCAGCGTGGGCGCTTCTCCTCCGGGTAGGGGACCAGCGGCAGGCCCCAGCCCAGCTTCTGCCGCAGGAGGTGATAGAAGCGCTCGGGCGGGCTGAAGCGCACGATCTGCAGCCGCTTCTGGAAGGCGTTGATGGAGACGGTGTCGCCCGGCCGCAGGCGGGCCGTCGAGCTGCCGTCGATCTGGAGTGTGGCCGCGTGGTTCGGCAGGTCGATCGTGAGCGACCGATGCGGTGTGCACACCACCGGCCTGACCGTGAGCGCGAAGGGGTTCATGGGCACGATCACGAGGTCCATCAGGTCGGGCTCCAGGATCGGCCCGCCCAGCGCCAGCGCATATGCGGTGGAGCCGGTGGCGGTGGCGACCAGCACGCCGTCGGCATCGAGCATGCCCAGCTCCTGGCCGTCGACCGAGACCCCGAGCCGGATCAGGCCGGCGTCGGCGCCCCGGTGCACGACCGCCTCGTTGAGCGCCAGGGAACGGAAGATGCGCCGGCCGGCGCGCAGCGCCTTGCACTCCAGCAGCGTGCGCTCCTCCTGCCGGCAGTCGCCCTTGAAGAACCGCTCCAGGCCCGTGACCAGCTCGCCCGCCTCCAGCTCGGTCAGGAAGCCCAGCCGGCCCAGGTTGACGCCCAGCAGCGGGATGCCTGCCTCCGCGGCCAGCCGCCCGCCGTGGAGCAGCGTGCCGTCGCCGCCGAGCGTGATCAGCAACCGCGTGCCCGCGACGTGCTTCTTGAGCTCGCCGGCAAGCTCGTCGCGGCGCACCTCCCAGACCTGCAGGCCGCGCTTGGCGAGGAAGTCGCGGGCGGACTTCAGCTCCGGCAGGTCGTGGGGCACCTGCGGGTGGATCAGGATCCCGACCGACTCCCGACCGCTCATCCCGCCGGCTCCAGGTGCAAGAGCACCTCGCGGTTGCCGGCGGGCCCCGTGATGGGCGAGGCGAAGCGACCGCGCACCCGCCAGCCGTTGCCCTCCGCCCAGCCCGTGAAGTGGTGGAGCGCCCGCTCGATGACCGCCTGGTCGCGCACCACGCCGCCCTTCCCCACCTCGCCTGGGCCGACCTCGAACTGGGGCTTGAAGAGCGCCACCAGGTCGGCGAGCCCCGGCGCCGCCCGGCGCACTGCCGGCAGCACTTTCTCGAGGCCGATGAACGAGAGGTCGGCGGTGACCAGGGTGACGGCCTCCGGGAGAGGCGGCAGCTCACGCGCGTTGACGCGCTCCATCAGGACCACGCGCGGATCATTGCGAAGGCGCTCGTGGATGAGGCCGCGGCCGACGTCGACCGCGTACACGCGGACGGCGCCCCGCTGGAGCAGCACGTCGGTGAACCCGCCGGTCGAAGCGCCCAGGTCGGCGCAGACACGACCTCCGGGGTCGACCCCGAAGGCGTCCAGCGCGGGGGCCAGCTTGTCGCCGCCCCGGCTGACGTAGCGGGGCCCTTCCACCAGCTCCACGGAGCCGGCCGCCACCGCCCGCGCCGGCTCGCGGACGGTCTCCCCGGCCACGCGCACCTTGCCGGCCAGGATCAGGGCC
>DATCNF010000003.1:0-16464 GCA_036565325.1 Candidatus Dormiibacterota bacterium
GGATGGGAGCGGCCAACAGCCGCCGGGCGGCGCCCGCCAGCTCGCGGTCGGCGGCCTCCGCCCACGGCGGCGAAGTCTCCAGCACCCCACCCTGGCCCGCCAGTGCGGCGCCCACCACCCCGCGCCCGGGCTCGACTGAAACCAGGTTGACGTGGTTGGTGGCCGCTTCCACCCAGTAGGAGCCGCGCTCCGGGTCACGGAGCACCAGGGCGCCGCTCTGGGCGCCCACCAGCGCGCGGGCCTTGTCGACCAGCAGCGCCGAAACCTCGTCGGTGGTCACCGCCGAGCCGGCGGCCAGCATGGCCTCGTTCAGCACTTCCAGGACCTGGATCCGGCGCCGCTCCAGGTCGGCCTGGCGGGTGCGGGCGATCGCCAGCCCGGCCACCTGCGCCAGCCCGCCCAGCAGCTGGAGCTCGGTGGCGTTGAAAGGCACCCCGTCGCGGGCGGAGGCGGTCAGCATCCCGAAGAGCTCGTCGCCGACCACGATCGGCGCCACCGCGATCGACTGCACGCCCGCCTGCTGCAAGGTGTCCCGCAGGTCGTCGCCGAGTGCGGTCAGAGAAACGTCGGCCGGCGAGCGGCCGGCCAGCACTTCGCGGAGGCGGGTGCCCGGCTCAAAGCGGTGGCCGCGCAGGCGGACCCCGAGGTCGTCGCTCTCGGCCGCCGCTTCCAGGCCCTGCTCGACCAACCTCCAGACGGTGCCGCGGGCGGCCGTCTGGTCGCCGGCGTGGGAGACGAACCGGCGCGCGGCGGCGGCGATGTCGTCGAGCGCTCCCTGGAGCTCGGTCGCGCCGTTGAGCCGGTTGGCGATGTCCAGCAGGATCCGGAGCTGGCCCTCGCGGATGGCGCGCGCCTCCTCGCTGTTGGCGGCCGCGCGGTGCCCGACCACGGCCATCAGCAGGATCACCGCGACGTTGGCCTCGACCGAGGTCCAGGACAGGGCGGTGTCCACGCCCAGCCAGACCTGCAGCGCGACCGCGATCGCCGTCACCACTGCCGTCGCGCGCGCGGAGAGGAGCCAGGCCGCGAGCAGCACCGGGACGGCTGCCAAGGAGCTGACGGTGACCGTCTTCGGGGTCAACACGTCGACCAGGAAGGTGCCCAGGAGTGCGGCC
This sequence comes from Candidatus Dormiibacterota bacterium, assembly GCA_036565325.1. Lineage (GTDB taxonomy): Bacteria > Chloroflexota > Dormibacteria > Dormibacterales > Dormibacteraceae > CF-28. Next base: position 1,116 of record DATCNF010000003.1, read on the forward strand.
ACGGCGATCAGCCCGACCAGCGGCTCGCCAGGGGTCCCAACCAGCGCCTTGGGCCGCATCCAGCGCGGCAGCGCGAGGTGCAACCCGGGCCAGTGGCTCAGCACCCGGGGCATGCCAGTCCTTGGCTTTTCGAAGCCTTTGGATGGTCAAAGCGCGCAAATAACGGTGGTAGGCCCACTTTCGCGCACTCTACCTGAGGACTTTCCCCAGCGACCCCTCACATATGCGGGGTCGGGAAGACGTCCCTGCTGGGCGCGTGGGCCCGCTTCCAGACCATCACCGAGCGCCGGAACTCGATGACCACCTGGCCGTGCTGGTTGTAGCCACGGCTCTGGACCTTGACCACGCCCTGCTCGGGCCTTGACCGCGACTCGCGCACCTCCAGCACCTCGCTCTCCGAGTAGAGCGTGTCGCCGGCGAACAGCGGGTGCGGCAGCTTGATCTCGTCCCAGCCCAGCGCGAACCCGTTCTCGCTGACATCGGCCACGCCCATGCCGACCACGATCGCAAGCGTCAGGGCGCTGTTGACCAGGCACTGGCCCCACTCCGTGCGGGCGCCGTAGTCGCGGTTGAAATGAATCTGGTTGGTGTTGCAGGTGAGGAGCGTGAACTGGATGTTGTCGGCCTCGGTCACCGTGCGCCCGTAGCGGCAGCGGTATACGTCGCCGACCTCGAAATCCTCCAGGAAGCGGCCCTCCCAGCCCGGCTTCAGATTGCCCATCGGTCTTCTCCTAGTACGAGCGCGGCATGCCCAGCACGCGCTGGCCGAGGTAGGCGAGGACCAGGTTGTTGCTGACCGGCGCGATCTCGAACAGCTTGGTCTCCCGGAACTTGCGCTCCACGTCGTACTCGCGGGCGAAACCGTAGCCGCCGTGAGCGGTGATGCAGGCGTTGGCCGCCGCCCAGGACGCCTGCGAGGCCAGCAGCTTGGCCATGTTGGCCTGCGCCCCGCAGGGCTGGTCGGCGTCGAAGAGGGCGGCCGCCTGGTAGCGCACCAGGCTGGCCGCCTCGACCTGTGCGTATGCCTGGGCGATCGGGAACTGCACGCCCTGGTTGGAGCCGACCTTGCGCCCGAAGAGCTCGCGGTCCGACGAGTAGCGGGCGGCCCGCTCAACGAACCAGTGCCCGTCGCCGATCGCTTCCGACGCGATCAGGATCCGCTCCGCGTTCCAGCCGTCGATGATGTAGCGGAAGCCCCTCCCCTCCTCGCCCACCAGGTTCTCCGCCGGCACCTCGAGATCGTTGAAGAAGCACTGGTAGGTGTGGTGGTTGAACATGATGTCCATGCGCTGGTACTCGAAGTGCCCGCGCGCCTCGCGGAGGTCGACCAGGAAGACGGACAGGCCCTGGGTCCGGTCCTCGACCCGCTCGGGCACCGGGGCGGTGCGCGCCAGCAGCAGCATCAGGTCCGAGTTCTCGACCCGCGAGGTGAATACCTTCTGGCCGTTGACCACGTAGACGTCGCCGCGACGCACGGCCTGGGTCGAGATCTTGGTGGTGTCGGAGCCGGCGTCCGGCTCCGTGACGCCGAAGGCCTGCAGCCGCAGGTCGCCGGTCGCCAGAGCCGGCAGGTAGCGCCGCTTCTGGTCCTCGCTGCCGTGGCGGAGGACGGTCCCCATGGTGTACATCTGGGCATGGCAAGCGGTGCCGTTGCCCCCCGACCGGTTGATCTCCTCGAGCACGATCGCGGCCTCGGTCATGCCCAGCCCGCCGCCCCCGTACTGCTCGGGGATCAGGATCCCGAGCCACCCCTGCTCGGTCATCGCCCGTACGAATTCGTCCGGATAGGCCAGGCGCTCGTCGACCTCGCGCCAGTACTGGTCGCCGAAGCGGACGCACGCTTCGCGCACGGCTCGCTGGATCTCGATCTGGTCCGGAGTCAGCGCGAGGTCCACTACCTCGCAACTCTGACGGAATCAGCTAGCCGCCGGTGGGGTGCTGCTCCTCTTCGGTCGGCGATTCCTGCTCCGGCGGCGGACCGCCGCCCGCGTAGCGGTCGTTGACCTGGACCATGTCCTCGCCGGGCGCCTGGCCCTGTGAGGGTCGCTTCGCGCTCAGCTCCGGATCGGTCATGCCCCCCACCGTACCGGAAACCTCCCGCGGCTGGGGATGTGCGGAGCACACGAATCCAACGGCGGCGATTCGGGTCCGGTGACTGAGGGCGCTCTTAGAGGCGCCAGCCTCCGGTGTGGGGCGAAGGCCGCTCCCAGGCGTGGGCAGCCAGCAGGACCGCGTCGTCCTCGGAGCGCCGGGACAGCATGGCGCGCGTCATGACGTCGACGACGCGGCGGGCAAGGTCGATCATTGGCGCATTCCCCCACAAGGCAAAACGCCCGCCTTGGGGGAAGTACCTATCGGATGGTGGCCGCCTCCGCCAGGCGCTCCGCCTGGGCCACGGCGGGCGCGGTGATGAAGAAGACCAGCTCGTCGCAGCCCACCGCCTCGTAGGCCTGGATCCGCTCCCGAACCTGGGAGGCATTCTTGGCGGCGCCCGCCCAGACCCGGTCGCCATAGGGCCCGTAGTAGTCCCGGACGTTGTGCTCGCCGCCGGCCTGCGCGTCCTCGCCGAGTGCGAAATAGGCGAGCGCCCTGTATTCCGGCCTCCCTTGCCGGCCACCCTGCCGCCAGGCCTCGTCGACGCGGGCCTTCATGGCCGTCAGGCTCTCTGGGGTGCCGCCGCCCTGGGTGTAGCCGATGCCGTACTTCACGAGCCGCCTGACCATCTGCTCGGCGCCCCCGCCGAACATCATCGGGACCGACTCGCCATTGACCGGCCGGGGCGTGACCGGGCGGTCGGTGCCGTCCAATGGCTCACCCCGCCAGGCGCGGTGCATCAGGTCGAGGCTGCGATCCCAGCGCCGGCCCCGATCCTGGAAGCCCATGCCGGTGACCGTGAAATCGTCCTCGCGCCCTCCCACGCCGACGCCGAGCACAAAGCGCCCACCCGAGAGCCGGTCCAGGGTGGCGGCCTGCTTGGCCAGCAGCACCGGTTCCCGAGTCGGCCCCAGCAGGACATCGGTCAGGAGCCCGATCCGGCGGGTGGCCCCCGCCGCAGCCGCCAGCACCACCAGCTCCTCGTAGCCGGGATAGGCCGCCCGGCCGATGGTGGCAAGGGAGGCGAAGCCGAGCTCCTCCGCGCGGCGCGCGACCTCGAGGAGGAGGCCGCCCTCGCCGAGGGAGACGGCGGCGTTGGGGAGGCCGAGGCCGATCCGCATGAAGACTATTGTGCGCAGGCCGCGGCGGGCGACGGCCGATCGTCCGAGCGCCGGCGCTCGGACGGTACGCCATGCCGGGGAACCAGCCCAGCGCCGGCGGTGGAACGGTTCGCAGCTCGGTGCGTGAGGGTCGCTCAGCGGCCGCGGGGCACCCCGTCCGTGACCTCGACTCCCCCTGGGCCCCGCCGGAAGCGCGCCAGCAGGCAGTGGTAGTGGCTGGCGCCCTGCTCTCGATACAGCTGCCGCAGCCGGGGTGCGCGGGGCGGACGCCGCCGCAGGGTGCGATCGACCTCCCGGACCTGTCCGAGGACCGCGGCAATCGTGGTGCGCTCCAGGAGCAGCAGCTCGACTCCCAGCCGCCGGCCGATGACGTCCGCCAGCCGCGCCGCGAAGAATGGCCGCTCGCGGTCGCCAGGCCCCTCCAGGTAGAGCAGCCCCCAGCCGGTCGCCCGCAGCCGGTCGGGAAGGCCGGCCACCAGGGGACCCACCAGCGTCATGCCATCGGGGCCGCCATCCGCATAGACGGAGCCGCGCGCCCCAGCCGGGGCGGCGACAAAGGGCGGGTTGGCCGCGATGAGGTCGAAGCGGCGCCGCCCGACTCCGGCGTAGAGGTCGCTCTCGACGACGTCGATCTTGCCTTCCAGCCCGTTCAGCGCTACGTTGAAGCGAGCCGCCGCCACGGCCTCCGGCCGCAGCTCGGCGAGCACGACGCGCTCCGCCGCCGCCGCCAGCACGATCCCCAGCAGGCCGGGTCCGGCGCAGAGGTCCAGGACGGTGCCGAACTTCCGGCCCAAGGGCAGGGCGTCGGCCAGGCGGTAGGAGGAGGGACCAACATACAAAGGCAGGCGGCGGTCGCGGCTCGTCGGATACGTGGCATCCAGGGAAGCCAGCAGGTAGCGGTCGCGATAGCTGACGAGCGCCAGGCCGCCGGTGTCCAGCGTGCCCTGCCGCTGATGCAGGACCCCGAGCTCGAGGAGGTCGTCGACGAGCCTGGGGCCCAGCGCCGCCTCCACGTCGCGCCTCGGTAGGCGGCGCCCGAGCAGGAGGAGCCGGAACCACGTGCGCTGCCGTTCGGGCAGGCGGCGCAGCGTTGCCGAGAACTCCGCGTAGGGCGGGAATGGGACCTTCGGGAAGCCGCCCCTCAGAGAGCGTTGGAGCGCGTCATAGCCGAGTTCGTCCAACGCGTCCCGGAACCGCCGAATCCGCGCTGCCTGGACCTGCAGCACTCAGCCGCCGGGTCTGGCCGGCGGCCGGCGCAGGAAATCGGCGTCGACCGGCTCCGGCTTCGGGCGGCAGATCCCGCAGTGGATCGCCTCGTCCACCGCCAGCGCGCGCAGCTTGCCGGCGTCCTCCCAGGCCTCGAACAGGAAAGGCTTGGTGCGGGCGTGCTGCTTGCACACGCCGCGGCCGCAGAAGCGGCAGACGCCGTCGGCCGCCGCTCCGCAGGTCCAGCACTGCACGGCTCCCTATCTTGCGGGTTGGGCGCGGCGGTGAAACAATGGCCCGCTTCATTCACCGTTGCTCAGGGAGGATGGCGATGCCGGGCAAGAAGAAGGCTGCGGACGTCGGCAAGATGGTCGACGCGCAGGCCAAGGGCAAGAACGTCAAGAGCGCGAAGAAGGACACCAAGCGCTCGTCCGGCAGCGAGCTGGACGCACGCGAGAACAAGGTCATCCAGAAGCTCGTCGACTGGTAACGGCGACCCCCAAGGACCTCGACGGCCGCGGGGCGCAATGATCGCTTGCCGGTAGCCGGCCGCGTGAGGCCGCCGCGGGCCGCCGGGGAGCTCGAGGAACGAACCAGCAAGGTGCGCGTGCAGCGCATCGACCAAAGGGGCAATTGTGAGCAAGAAAAAGTCAACGTCGCAGGTTGGCAAGATGGTCGACGCGCAGGCCAAGGGCAAGACCGTGAAGGGCGCCAGGAAGGACGTCAAACGCTCGATGGGTGGCCAGCTGGACACGCGCCAGAGCAAGTGGATAAAAGGGATCGGGGACTGATCGGCAGCCGGTGATCCCTTGCCGGTAGCCGGCGGGTCACGGGCGGCCCGCGGCCGCCGGCGGCCGGTCTGGGAGCGTCTCGAGCGCGCCCTGATGCCGACCGAGGCTCGCCCGCGCGCCGTGGCCGGCATCGAGGCCGCTCACCAGACGACGCGTGCGGGCGAGCCCTACGTCGTCATCCACAACCCCGCCACCCACACCTACCTGAAGCTGGAGCCGGAGGAGTTCGAGCTTCTGCCGCTGATGGACGGCAGCCGCACGGTCAAGGAGCTGGTGATCATCTATTACCAGCGCCACGAGGTCCTGGCGTTGCCCCGGATCGCGGGCCTGGTCCAGCTCCTGAAGGATCACCTCTTCCTGACCGAGCCCCCGCTGGACGCCTACGCCGAGCTGGGCTCCAGGCTGCACGGCACCGACGCCCAGGGCCTGCTGGCGCGGATCGGGCGCGGGTTCCTGCAGACCTCGATCCCACTCCCCGGCCTCGACGGGACCGTGGGGCGGATCTATCGCTCGGGTGCCTGGGTCTTCTTCACCCGGCCCGCGTTCATCGCCGGCGTTGGCCTCGGCATCCTGTCGATCGCGCTCTTCATCTACGAGCTCGAAGTCCTCCGTTACCCGCTGTTCAAGTTCGGCGGCTCCTACCTGCAGGGCTTCCTCCTGCTGATGCTGCTGGACCTGGTCACGATCTCGATCCACGAGCTCGGCCACGCGGTGGCCATGAAACACGCCGGGCGCTGGGTCCGACGCTCGGGGCTGATGCTGTACTACGGGATGCCGTGTGCCTACGTGGACACCACGGACATCTGGATGGCCCCCCGCCGGGAGCGCCTGATAGTCTCCTTCGCCGGTCCCTGGACCGGCGTCTGGCTGGGCGCCGCCTGCACGCTCGCAGTGCTCTTCCTGCCTCACGGCAGCCTGGCGGGCGCGTTCTTCTTCTCGTGGGCGTTTGTGGCCCTGCTCGACAACCTCTTCAACTTCTGCCCGCTGCTCGAGCTCGACGGCTATTACCTGCTCGTGGACCTGGTCGAGAAGCCGATGCTGCGCGCGCGCTCTTTTGCGTTCGTGCGCGGCGAGCTCTGGCGCAAGCTCTGGACGCGCGAAAAGCTGCAGCCGGAGGAGCGCTTCTTCGCGTTCTTCGGCGTCGCCTCGCTGGCCTGGTCTGCCATGGAGATCTACCTGGCGGTGCGCGTGTGGGAGCTGCGGGGCGCCGCCATCGTGCGGGAGGTTTGGTCGACCGGCCAGTGGTGGGCGCGCCTGCTGCTGATCGCGGTCGGGGTGGTGATCGCGCTGCCGATCGCGCTCGCCCTGCGCAGCCTGCTTCTCCACGCTCTGGCCTGGGCCCGGGTTGAGCTGGGGTGGCTGCGCCGCCGCACCGGCGCACGCGTGCACCGCGACGCGCTGGCCGCGCTGCGCGCGGTGCCGATGTGGGCGGAGATCCCGGACGCCAGGCTGCTCCAGATCGCCGAGGCGATGCGCCCGCAGGCGGTGCCCGAGGGCACGGAGGTCGTCCGGCAGGGCGAGGCCGGCGATCGCTTTTACCTGGTCGCCGAAGGGGCCTTCGAAGTCCTGGTCGACGGCCGAACGGTCGGCCGCCTGGGCCGCGGCGACTATTTCGGAGAGCGGGCACTCCTTCACCACGCACCGCGGGCGGCGACGGTGGTGGCCGCCGAATCGGGCCGCCTCTTCTGGCTCGACCAGGCCACCTTCCACGCCACTGTCGAGCACGACGTCGGGGTTCGTGAACGCCTCGAGGAGGCGCTGGCCTACCGCTCCGAGGTTTCGGCGATGCCGCTCTTCCGCCACCTGGCGCCGTCTGACCTCGACCTGCTGCTGGCGCGGTTCCAGCCGGTCAGCGCCCAGCCCGGCGAGGTGATCATCCGCGAGGGCGATCCCGGCGACCGCTTCTACGTGGTGCGGTCGGGGCAGCTGCGCGTGGTGCGCGCCGGCCAGGAGCTCGCCCGGTTGGGCCCCGGCGAAGCGGTGGGCGAGATGGCGCTCCTGCTGGATGTGCCGCGCACGGCGACCGTGGAGGCCCCGGCCGGCGCCGAGCTGTTGGCACTCGACGCGGACGATTTCCACGACCTGCTGACCCGCTACTGCCACCGGGCAACCCCGCTCGAACGGCTCAGCCACCACCGGCTGGTGGCGCACAAGCGCTCCAACCAGGAGGTCAGCGCCTAGGCCACGTCCTGGCGCGCGAGAAGGACGCTGGTGAGGGCGGTTCCCACCACCAGCACCGCCAGGAGCACGATCAGGGACGGCCACTGGTCGGCCGGGGTGGCCACCGGCTGGTGCGCCAGGTGGCTCGCCAGCGACTCCGCATAGTGGCGGATGGAGACCGTGGCGGGTCCTTTGCCCAGGCTCGCGATGCCCGCCTCCCAGATCACGACGTAGACCAGCCCGATGATGAGCGCGAACTTGACGCGCAGGCCGAAGCCCGTGAAGACCGCCGCGTAGGCGGCCACCGCCAGGGCGGTGGCGGCGGTCAGCCCCCAGAGCAGCTGCCAGCCGGCGCCGGCCAGCAGCACCGCCAGCCAGACCGGCAGCAGGCAGAGCGGCAGGGTGATGGTCAGCGTGGCGGCGAGCGCGACCAGCACGATGCGCCAGGCCGCCACCGGCCGCAGCCAGGCATAGACCAGCGTGCCCTCCGACGCCAGGTCGCCCAGCGACGAGGTCGCGAACACGAGGGCCACGACCGGGGCATAGAGCCCCAGCGCGGCCACGTCGAGGAGCTGGAAGACGTCGAGCTCCCGGTGGGCGTAGTCGCTGGTGCGGATCGCGTAGGCGATCAGGTCGAGCAGGGCGCCCGCGGCCAGGAAGGCCAGCAGCCGGCCCCGGGTCACGGAAGTTCGCAGCAGGATCCTGTACAGGGAGGTCACCAGGAGCGCCTCGCGACCAGGTAGCGGAACACGCTCTCCAGGTCGTCGTCCAGCGGCGCCACCTCCCAGAGGTGGACCCCAAGCTCGCGGACCAGCTGCACCAGGCGGCGCCGGAAGGGACCCACGGTCCAGGTGTCGACCACGATCGCCCCCTCGCCGGCGGTCTGCACCGCGGAGACGGTGCCCGAGCCCATCAGGCCCGAGGCCAGGCGCAGGGGCTCGTCCGACTTGAGCCGGATCCGGTGCGGTCGATCGTCGAGGAGCTGGCGGATCTCGTGGAAATCACCCTCGGCCGCCAGCTTGCCCTCGGCCAGCATCACCACCCGCGAGCTCAGCTCCTGGACCTCTTCCAGGACGTGGCTGGAGACCAGCACGCAGCGGCCCTCGGCGGCGAGGTCGGTGAAGAGCTGCGCCATGCGCGTGCGCTGGCGGGGATCCAGCCCGTTGAGCGGCTCGTCGAGGATCAGGACCTGGGGGTTGTGGACCAGCGCCTGAGCCAGCTTGACCCGCTGCCGCATGCCCTTGGAGTAGGTGCTCAGGTGGCGGTGCTCGTCCGGTTTCAGCTCCACCAGCTCCAGCGCCTGCCGGGCCGCGGCGGCCGGGTCCGGCAGCTGGTGGAGCGCCCCCGCCATGGCCACGAACTCGGCCGCGTTGACCCCCGGTGGCAGCTTCTCCTGCTGCGGCACCAGGCCCAGCGACTTGCGCACGACGCGGTCGGTTCGGGGGTTGCGGCCGAGCACGCGCACCTGCCCCTGCGAGGGCGAGGTCAGGCCGCAGAGGATCCGGATCAGCGAGGACTTCCCGGCGCCGTTGGGCCCCAGCAGGGCGGTGAGGCCGGGCCCGATGGTGGTCGTGACGCGGCTGAGCGCGACCACGTCGCCGTACCACTTGGCGACCTCGCGGACCTCGATCAAGAGCGTGCTTCGGAGCGGTAACGCAGGGCCAGCACGGCCAGGCCGCCGAGCACCCAGCCCGCCAGCGCGGCCGCCACCTGCCAGTCCGGCAGGTTGGGATGCGTGGTGAAGCCATGGTAGATGCGGTTGACGGCCTCCTGAGGGAGCTGGTTGGGCGCCAGCAGGGTGACCCAGTCCGGCGCCTTGAGCACGCCCTGCAGGATCCCGATGGCTGCGGCGCTGAGGACGAAGCCGAGGATGATGCCGGCCGACGCGAAGGAGTTGCGGTCGGTCAGCGAGGAGGCGGCCAGGGCCAGGGTGCCGAAGAAGATCGCCATCGTCAGCCCCGCGCCCAGGATCTCTGCCAGCGTGCGCAGGCCGTCCCCGAGGTTGCCCGGGCCGCGGCCGACGAAGGTGTAGCCCGCGAACTGGAACAGCACCGGCCCGATGGTCACGATCGCCAGCACCAGCCAGACCGCCAGCAGCTTGGCCGCCACGTAGCTCGCCACGTTGAGGTTGGAGGTGATGTACATGCGCAGGGTTCCGTGCCGGCGGTCGGGGCAGATCAGCTCAGGCGCGGTGAGGGCGACGAAGAGGTAGATCGCGGTCAGGATGAAGCCGTAGAAGTCCGTGTAGGTGGGCATGTTCACGCCGGCGGGCACGACTGCCGCCACCACCACCACGATCACCGCCGGCAGGAAGGCGCCGCCCACCATCAGGGCCGGGACGATCTTGTAGCGGACCGAGCGCTTCCAACCCAGGATCCAGCCGAACGAATAACGCACCAATGACGCGAACGCGAAAAGGACGCCCAGGCGCGGGCCGGTGTAGTGCTGGAAGCGGCGGTCGGCGATCATCGCCTGCTGCGCGCTCAATGCCTGACCTCTTCGAGGTCGAAGAGATCGCCCAGGGTGGGCTGGCCGCGCTCCATGCGCCGGAGCTCGAGGTCGAGCTCGGCGACTGCCTGGACCACCGCGTCCTGGACCCCCTCGGCCCCGGGCGGGATGGTCAGCCGGAGGTCGTCCTTGGCCGCCGTCGCCGTCACGCCCAGCGCCGCCAGCCGCTCGGCCAGCCGGCCGGCCCCCTTCACGACCTCCACCACCAGGGGCGTGCCTTTCCCGAGCAGATCGGAGACTGCGCCACTGCGCGCCACCCGGCCGCCTTCCAGCATCACGACGTAATCGCTGACCTGCTCCACCTCGCCCAGCAGATGTGAGGAGATGAGGACCGTGAAGCCGAGCGTGGTGCCCACCCGCCGGACCAGCGCCAGCATGTCGTCGCGCTGGATGGGGTCGAGGCCGTTGGTCGGCTCGTCGAGCAGCACCAGCTCGGGGTCGTGGACCAGGGCCTGGGCCAGCTTGACCCGCTGACGCTGGCCGGTGGACATGGTTCCGATGGCCCGAAACCGCTCCTCGCCGAGACCGACCTCGAAGAGGACGTCGCTGGCGCGGACCACGGCCGCCCGGCGCGGGATGCCGCGCATCTCGGCGAAATGACGCACCAGCTCGCTGGCCTTGACGTCGGGCGGGAAGCGGTCGTCCTCGGGGGCGTAGCCGATGCGCTGGCGGAGCCGGTAGCCGGCCCGGAGCGGGTCCATCCCCAGCACCTGGAGCTGGCCCGCGTGCGGCTTCAGGACGCCCAGCAGGAGGTTGATGAGCGTCGTCTTGCCGGCCCCGTTGGCCCCCAGCAGGCCGGTCACGCCCTTCTGCAGGTCGAAGCTGACGTCGCTCAGCGCGAGCACGCTGCCGAACCGGCGCTGCACGTGGGAGGCCGAGGCGACGGCCGGCATCCGGCGGAGATTACATGTCCAGCGGCGGGTAGTAAGAGTCGGCGCCCAGCGCCCGGACGTCCTCCAGCCAGCCGCTTGCGTAAACCTCGTTCGGCGACTGGGTGCGGTCGACGAGGCTCCAGGCCTGGCGCTTCTGCGCCCAGTTCGCCGGCTGCAGCGCGTGCGCGGCCTTGAAGTGGGGTATGGCCAGCTCCGGCCCGCCGCTGCGCTGGAGGTGCTGGGCGAGCTCGAAGTGAGCGGCGGCGAGGCAGGCGTCCGGCGACCTCTCGCCCAGGCGCCGCAGCACCTCCTCGGGGGCCAGCGCGAAGCGGCTTTGCTCGCCCCCGGCCACCCAGTCGCGGAGCGCGGCGGGGTAGCGGTCCCCGTCCATCTTCAGCTTGCGGGCCTCGGCGATGACCTCGCGCAGGCGCGGCGCCGCCGTCTCCGGGAGCGGCTGGTCGAGGAAGGCCGGCCGGGCCGGGAAGGCGGGCTCGGGCGGGCGGACCAGTCGGCCCGACTCGTCGATCCAGACGCCGGTGGGGACATTGACGATGCCGTACAGCTCACCCAGGCGGTGGGCGGCGTCGAGCAGGCTCGGGTGCCCAGGCCGGGCGGCTTCGATCCAGCGCCGCGCCTCCTCCCAGCCGCGGGTCTCCAACGCCACCGTGACCAGCTCGAAACCGCTTTCGTGAAGCTCCTGTCTCAGGCTCTGCCACACGGGCAGGTCGAACCGGCAGCCTCACCAGGGCGCCCAGGCCAGCACCAGCACCTTGCGCCCGCGCAGCGAGCTGACCCTGAAATCACCGCCTCGCCAGTCGGGCAGGGTGAAGTCGGGTGCCGTGGCGTCCGCCAGCACCGGACCGGCCGGCGGGCCGAGCGCCCAGAGGCCGGCGTCCGGGTCCTCCACCAGCGGCATGCCGAGCCGGGCGGCCACCTGGCGGAGGTCGACGTCGGCGCCGGGCGCGAGCCCGAGCGGGACGCAGACCGCTCCCCGGCAGGCGCCCTCGGGCTTGAGCTCCCAGCCTGTGACGCGCTCGAACTCCCCCGGCGTGAGGACGGGCGACGCGGTGATCACCCGGCAACGTTAGGGCAGCCACGGCCGTAGGGGATCGTTGCCTGATATCCCGGGTGGGTGTCAGGGGTGGGGCGCTGCGCCGGCGCGCCGGTTTCCGCTTGCGCCCGCGTCATTCGGTGCATAGCCGCACAAGCTGACCGCCCGGCGGGGGTGGGGTTGGCCCTGGGCGCCGGAGGCGTCCTCGGCGGCGCGTGGCTGGCGGGCGCCCTGGCGGCGCTGGTGCAGGAGACGGGCTGGGACCCGCGCCGCGCGAGCCACCTGCTCGGCACCTCGGCCGGCGCCGTGTTCGCGGCCCTGGTCGCCTCGGGGCTGCCGATCAGCCGGCTCTCACCACCACCTCCCGGGGCCGACGCCGAGTGGGTGCTGGCGGGGCTGGCCAGCGCCGCGTCCTACCGGCTGCCCGCGCGCCTGCCGCGGCTGCGCCCCGGCTCCTGGGACCTCGTCCGCTCCGGCCTCCGGCCCGGCGGCCTGTGGTCGACCGCCAAGCTGCTGGGGGGCTTCCTGCCCCGCGGCCAAATCTCGACCCACCCCATCCGGCAGGCCGTGCGGGCGGCCGCGCCCGAGGGCTGGCCAAGGCACCCCAACTGCTGGGTGGTGGCCTGCGACTACCAGACCGGTAAGCGCGTGGCCTTCGGCCGCCGGGGCTCGCCGGCCGCCGACCTCGCCGATGCCGTCGCCGCCTCCTGCGCCATCCCCGGCTTTTTCAAGCCGGCCTGGATCCGGGGCCGGCCCTATGTCGACGGCGGGCTGCACTCCCCCGCCAACCTCGACCTGCTGGCAGGCGAAGGCCTCGACCTCCTGATCTGCTTCAACCCGCTCTCCTCGCGGTACACGGAGCCCGGGTTCGCCCCGCTCCAGAAGGCCGGCGAGGCGCTCAGCTGGCTGGCCGGCCACCAGGTCGACCACGAGGCAGAGGGGCTGCGCGCCGCGGGCACGCAGGTCGTGATGATCGAGCCCAGCGCCTACGACCTGGTCGCGATCGGCAGCAACCGCATGGACGCCCGCCGCTGCCGCGACGTGTTCGAGGTGGCGGTCCGCTCCGTGACCCGCCAGCTGCGCGACCCCGCCGTTCGCAAGCCGATGAGCTCCGTCCTATCCTGTGGCCGTGATCTTCAAAAGCCCCCACCCGGACGTGGCGATCCCGGACTCTCCGTTAACGCCGCTCGTGTTTCGCCACGCGCAGCGCCTGCCCGACAAGGTCGCGATCGTGGACGCCGCCAGCGGCCGCTCGCTCACCTACGCCCAGCTCCACGGCGCGGCGCGCAAGCTCGCCGCCGGCCTGCATGAGCGGGGCTTCGGCAAGGGCGATGTGCTGGCCATCATGTCGCCCAACCTCCCCGAGTACCCGATCGCCTTCCACGGCGTAGCGCTGGCGGGGGGCATCAGCACCACTCTCAACCCGCTCTACACCGCGGACGAGATCGCCTTCCAGCTCAAGGACTCCAAGCCCAAGCTGCTGCTGACGATCCCGCCTCTCATGGAGAAGGCAAAGGAAGCCGCCGAGAAGGGGGGCGTGAAGGAGATCGCGGTCTTCGGCGAGGCCGAGGGGGCCACCCCGTTCCAGTCCCTGATGGATTCCGGAGAGCCGCCCTCGGTGGAGATCGACCCCGCCCAGGACCTGGTCGCGCTGCCCTACTCCAGTGGGACCACGGGCTTCTCCAAAGGCGTGATGCTGACCCACCGCAACCTGGTCGCCAACCTGGTCCAGACCGAGGTGGTCCAGATCGTGGGCGAGGACGAGAAGATCATGGCCGTCCTCCCGTTCTTCCACATCTACGGCATGCAGGTGATCATGAACCAGGGCCTCTACCGGGGAACCACGATCGTCAGCATGCCCCGCTTCGAGCTGGAGCCCTTCCTGCAGGCCGTGCAGCAATACGGGGTCACGCGCCTCTTCCTGGCGCCGCCGATCGTGGTCGCACTGGCCAAGCACCCGCTGGTCGACAAGTACGACCTGTCCTCGGTCAAGACCATCTTCTCGGGCGCCGCCCCGCTCGATGCCGAGACGGCCAGGGTGTGCGGCGAGCGCATCAAGTGCCGGGTCAGCCAGGGCTACGGCCTCACCGAGACCAGCCCGGTCAGCCACTCCGTCTCCGACCGCTCGCCCGAGGTAGTCCCGGGCTCCGTGGGCCCGTCGTTGCCCAACACCGAATGCAAGATCGTCGACGTCGCCAGCGGCGAGGAGCTGGGCCGCAACCAGGACGGCGAGATCTGGATCCGCGGGCCCCAGGTCATGAAGGGGTACCTCAACAACGAGGGGGCCACAGCCGCCTCGATCGACGCGGACGGCTTCTTCCATACCGGCGACATCGGGCACATCGACGACCGCGACGAGTACTTCATCGTCGATCGGCTCAAAGAGCTGATCAAGTACAAGGGCTTCCAGGTCCCGCCGGCCGAGCTGGAGGCGGTGCTGCTCTCCCATCCCAAGGTGGCCGACGCGGCTGTGATCGGCATCCCGGACGACGAGGCGGGCGAGATCCCCAAGGGCTTCGTGGTGCTCAAGGACCCCAGTGCCACGCCCGAGGAGCTGATGGCCTTCGTGGCCGAGAAGGTGGCGCCCCACAAGAAGATCCGCCAGCTCGCGATCGTCGACGAGATCCCCAAGTCGGCCTCCGGGAAGATCCTGCGCCGGGTGCTCAAGGACCGGGAAAAGGCCGCGGCCAAGTCATAGCTGATTTGTCGACAAATCAGCCCCGGGCGTGAGCCGGGATACCTGATCAGTCGACTTTTGGGGCATCCGGTGCGCTGATCAGGGCAAGACCCGGAACCAGAGCAGGCTGATGCCGGCCGCCACGAGCACCGCCAGGACGCCGATCAGCAGCGTCGGGAGGGTGATATCGAGGCGCAGGAACTGCCAGCCGAACTGGGAGCCCAGCGTGTTGTAGATCTGGTTGAGCTGCCCGGCCGCCTCGGCATAGAAGTACTTGCCCCCGGTGGCGGTGGCGATCGACTGCAGGGTCTGCTCGTCCACCCCGCCCACGTCCTGACCGTGGACGAGCACGGTCCCGTTGCGCACACCGATGCCGACCGTCATCACCTGGATGCCCGCCGCGCGGGCCCGGTTGGCGGCCGTCAGCGGGTCGACCCCGCGATTGGAGGCGCCGTCGGTCAGCAGCACGATCATGGCCGGCTGGCGCCGTACACCGGACGCCGGTGCGGGTCCCGGCGCCAGCTGGCCGACCGCCAGCGAGAGCGCGTCGCCGATGGCGGTGGAGCCGCCCGGCTGGAGCCCGTCGAGGGCGGCCGCCACGCTCTGGCGATCGTCGCTCAGGGCCGCGTTCACGGTGGCGCTGCCGTTGAAGCTGATGAGGCCGATCCTGGTGTTGGCGGGCAGCTTGTCGATCAGGGTGCGCGCCGCCGACCGGGCGGCGTCGAGGCGCGTGGGCTGCACGTCCGTGGCCGCCATCGACCCGGAGACGTCGATGACCAGCATCACGCTCGAGTTGTTGCGCGCCACCTCGAGGTTGAGCACCGGGCCGGCCAGCCCCAGCAGCAGGCCGCCCAGGCCGAACAGGAACA
>DATCNF010000004.1:0-5508 GCA_036565325.1 Candidatus Dormiibacterota bacterium
GCTCTAAACACCCCGGAGGCGTCGCTACCTCTCGGGGAGAGGACAGCCTAAGGCGCGCTCGCCTCGTCCAGCAGCCTGACCTCCTCGGCCGAGAGGCGGAGTTCCAGTGCCTTCCAGAGCTCGCGCATCTGCTCGGGTGACATGGCCGCGGCGATCGGGCCGGTGATGTCGGGCTTGGCCAGCACCCAGGCCAGGGCCACCTGGGCCGGGGTGTCGCCGCGCTCCCGCGCCACCTCGACCACCGCCTCCACCACCCGCCAGCCGCGGTCGTCCATGTACCGCGACTGCACCGACTTGGCGCGCTTGGAGTCCGGCAGCTCGGCGTCGCGCCGGTACTTGCCGGTCAGAAAGCCGCCGGCCAGGGCGGCAAAGCCGAACACCGCCAGCCCGAACTCCCGGCAGACGGAGGCCACGCCGCCTTCGAAGGCCAGGCGGTTCATCAGGCTGTACGCGGGCTGCGCGATCTCGTAGCGCGCCCAGCCCCGCGTTTCCTGCAGCTCCAGCGCTTCGCGCAGACGCTCGGCCGGGTAGTTCGAAGCCCCCAGCGAGCGCACGTGTCCCGCCCGCACGAGCTCGTCGAAGTGCCCGAGGCTCTCCTCCAGCGGCGTCTGGGGGTCGTCCTGGTGCGCGTAATAGATGTCGATGGCGTCGACCTGCAGTCGCTTCAGGGACGCCTTGAGCGCACGCTCCACGTGGCCCCGATGGAGGCCCTTGTTCTGGGGCCCGGGCCCCATCGCGCTCCCGACCTTGGTCGCCACCACCACCCGATCGCGCACGCCGCGTGACTTCATCCACTTGCCGATCACCGTCTCCGACTCGCCGCCGCGGTGGCCGGGGATCCACTTCGAGTAGACGTCGGCGCTGTCGATGAAGTTGCCGCCCAGCTCGAGGTAGGTGTCCAGCACCTCGAACGACGCCTGCTCGTCGGCGTTGCCGCCGAACACGTTGCCGCCCAGGCACAGGCGGCAGACCTCGATCTCGCTGCGGCCGATGGTGCGGCCCTCGCTCAGCGCAGCGATTCCAGGTGCTCCTCGACCAGGTCGACCAGCTCGGCCATCCCGGTCTCGTCGAAGACCAGGCGCGCGCCCGCGGCCTCGAACAGCTCGGGCAGCGGCCGCGAGCCGCCCAGCGCCAACGCCCGGCGGTAGGCGGCGACCGCCCCCGCCTGGTCGGTGAGCGCGTTGCGCCAGACCTGGAAGGCGCCCAGCTGCGCGATCCCGTACTCGATGTAATAGAAGGGATAGGAGAAGAAGTGGACCTGCTCGTACCAGCGGGCCACCTGCTCGTTCTCACACCCGTCCCAGTCGACGCCCTTCAGGAAGCGCTGGCGGATCCGGACCCACTCGCGGTCGCGCGCGTTCCTGTCCTGGCCGTGGCCCGAGGTGTAGATCCAGTGCTGGAAGGCGTCCACCGACGCGATGTGGACGACCGAGGCCAGGGCCTCCTCGAGGTGCGCCGCGCGCGCTCGGCGCGCTTCGTCGTCGTCGTAGAAGCTGTCCTCGGCGGCATCCAGGTAGGGCGCTCCGAGCAGCTCCATGGCCATCGACGCCACCTCCGCCATCTCGGAGCCCGGGAAGCGCTGGAAGAGGAACGGCAGCTGCATCGACTCGAAGCTGTGGAACGCGTGCCCCGACTCGTGGAACACGGTGTCGACGTCGCCCGCCACCCCTGACGAGTTGGCGAAGATGAACGGCAGCTTGCTGACCGGGAACGTGGTGCAGTAGGCGCCCGGCGCCTTGCCCTGGCGCGACATCAGGTCGAGCATCTCGTTCTTCACCAGGCGGTCGAAATACTCGCCCAGCACCGGGTCGACCCGGTCGAAGACCCGCTTCGTCTTCTCGATCAGCTCGCCCTCGGTGTCGAAGGGCCGGAGCGCCGGGCGGCCGAGGGGGTCGGGGTTGCCGACGTGGCTGTCGATGGCGTCCCAGGGCCGCACCAGGTCCTCGCGAAGCTCCATCTGGCGGGCCCGGCGCAAGTAGATGCGCTCCAGCGCGGGCACCACCGTGGCCGCCACCGAGTCCTGGAAGCGGATGGTGTCCTCGACCGAGTAGTCGAACCGGTTCTTGGCCCGGTGCATGTAGTCCCGGTAGTTCTCGAAGCCGGCGTTCCGCGCCTGCTGCTGGCGCAGCTCGAAGAGGGCGTCGAAGATGTCGGCCAGCTCGTCGCGGGCCTCGACGTAGGGCTTGAAGAAGGCCCGGAAGGCCTGCTCGCGCAGCGCCCGGTCGGCCGAGTTCGTGAACGGCCGCAACTGGGGCGGCGGCAGTTGCCTGCCCCCCCACTCGGCGGTCATGGCGCCGATCACCTTGCTGTAGCGCGAGGCCAGCCTCTGCTCGTCGGCGACCAGGGGCACGTTCTCCTCGCGGAAGAGCTCGATCCGGTTGCGCCAGCGCGCGATCATCGGCTCGAGGTCGGGGCGCGAGAAGCCGGAGGCCACCAGCATCGCGCCCAGCTTCACCCGGTAGGGCTCCAGCTGAGGTGAGATCTCGGCCGAGAAGCGGAGATCGGCAAGCTCCTTATCGGGATCGGCAGTGTCGCGGTCGTAGGCCGTGGAGGCCTCGTTGTGGGCCTCGGCGAACAGCTCTTCCAGGCGCGACCACTCGGTGAGCCAGGCGGCCACGGCGCTCTCGCCCCCATCCAGCGGGCGCGCGGCCAGGTCTTCGTAGAAGGGGATGACGTCTTCGAGGTTGGCCTCGCGAAAGGCCAGGGCGGAGTCGGGCAGTGCTCTCACGCTCACCGTTCCAGCGTAGCTATCGTCGCGATATGAATTTCTGCGCCTACACGGCTGAGTTCGTCGGGACCTTCGCCCTCATCTTCGTCGGCGTCGGCGGCATCGCCGGCGCCACGCTCCGCAAGTACGAGCCTGCGGCTGTGTAATGATGTAATCATGAGCAAGCAAACCGATCTCTCCGCCGTCTCCGCCTGGTTCGCGGGCCGGCTCCCGCAAACGTGGTTCAGCGGCCCGGCCGCGGTCAGCCTCGCCGATGCCGGGATCCAGGTGGTGGGGGCGCTGCCGGCGGTCGAGCTCCCGGCCGAAGCCGACGACTCGGCCCGGGCCGCGGCGGCTGCCGGCCGGATCGCGCGCTTTCGCGAGGACACCCGGCCAGAACGCATCGAGATCGCGCGCGAGGCCCAGGAGAAGTTCGGCCTGGCGGTGACCTGGGGCGCCTCCAGCGGCGACACCAGCCTGCTCTTCACCCCCGGCAACCGGGAGCCCGCGAGCGGCGGCGGCCGCGCCTGGGGCCGGCGCGGAGACTACGTCCGGGTCTGAGAGGCTGAGGACACCCTAAGCGGCCTTCCGCCGCCGCGCGGCGCTCGCGTCCCGCTTCAGCCGCTGCTGGAGCAGTGCCAGAACGGCGGCCTCCTCCGGCCTCAGCCGGCGCAGCGACGTCTGCATCGCCGCCTCGGCGCGGCCCTTGAGGATCTCGATCAGGGACCCGTCCATGTAGGAGTCCACGACGGCCGGGTGCACGTAGCACCTGCGGCACACCGCGCGCGTGTTACCCAGCTGCCGCGCCACCGACTCGATCGCCTCCAGCACGTTGCGCTTGGCCTGGGTCTCGGAGTCGAACTGCTCCAGCTCCTGGAGCGCGCGGGCGGCCAGCACGGTGCCTGCCCAGGTCCGGAAGTCCTTGGCCGTGAAGTCCTGGCCCATCGTCTCCCGCAGGTACTCGTTGACGTCGTCGGAATGGATGTGGCGCCGGGAGCCGTCCTCGGTCGCGTACTGGAAGAGCTCCTGGCCGGGCAGGTCCTGGCACTGCTTGACGATGCGCGCGGCGGCGCGGTCCTCGACGCCCACCTCGTGCTCCTTGCCCCCCTTGCCACGGAAAACGAACCCCACGTGCGCGCCGCGGACCCGGGCGTGGCGCCCGCGCAGCGTGGTCAGCCCGAAGGAGCGGTTGTCGCGCGCGTACTCCTCGTTGCCGACCCGGAGCAGGGTCGTCTCCAGCAGGCGGACCACGGTGGCCAGCACCTTCTCGCGGGGGAGGCCGCGGCGGCGCATGTCGCGCGCCACGCGCCGGCGCAGCCGGGGCAGGGCTTTGGCGAAGTCGATCATGCGACCGTACTTGACCTCGTCGCGCGCCTCGCGCCAGCGCTCGTGGTAGCGGTACTGCTTGCGGCCGCGGGCGTCGCGCCCGGTGGCCTGGATATGGCCGTTGGGGCTGGGGCAGA
Organism: Candidatus Dormiibacterota bacterium; assembly: GCA_036565325.1. Lineage (GTDB taxonomy): Bacteria > Chloroflexota > Dormibacteria > Dormibacterales > Dormibacteraceae > CF-28. The sequence continues at coordinate 4,171 of DATCNF010000004.1, forward strand.
TCCAGACCTCCGTCCAGGCCGGCGGGATGGCCAGCCCGCGGATGCGGTTGAGCGTGGACTCCTCGGCGATCCGCCGCCCGTCGCGATCCAGGTACTGGAAGTGGTTGCCCTGGCGCCGGCGGCGAAGGCCCGGGGTCTCGTCGCTGATGTAGCGCAGCCCGGCCTCGTGCGCGGCCTCGACCGCCTCCGCCGCCCTCTCCGATAGCGCCACTGCCATTTCTAGGTTATATGGTAGCCATACTATAACTTTCTGGCGGCTAGGATGGACCCGTGCCGGCACCCCTGCGGGCGGTGACCTTCGACTTCTGGCAGACGCTCTTCGTGCCCGGCGGGGGTTTCGGAGCCCGGCTGGCAGCGCTCAATTCGCTGGTTCGGGCCCGCCGGCCGGAGCTCCCTGAAGGCGCCGCCGAGGCCGTCCTCAAGGCGGCGGCCGAGGAGAACGGCCGCCAGTGGCGCGCCGGCCTGCAGTTCGGCGCCACCGGGCTGCTGGGCCACGTGGTGGAGAAGCTGGGCCTCAACCTCGATCCCGGGGAACGCGAGCGCTTCCTGGAATTGATCGAGGACCCGCCCACCGAGCGCGAGCTGCCGCCGGTGCCGGGCGCGCCGGAGGCGGTGCACCGGCTGCGTGAGCGCGGGCTGCGCCTGGGCATCGTCAGCGACACCGGCTTCCGGCCCGGCCGCGTCCTGCGCCGCCAGCTCGCCGCCGTCGGCATCCTGGAGTGCTTCGAGCCGGCCGCCCTGGCCTTCTCCGACGAGGTCGGCGTGCCCAAGCCGCACCCGCGCATCTTCGAGGCCGCGCTGCGCGGGCTGGAGGTCGAGCCCGGCGAGGCGGTTCACGTGGGCGACCTCAAGTTCACCGATGTCGCCGGCGCGCGCGGCGTGGGGATGCGGGTTCTCCGCTTCACCGGTTTCGCCGATGACGCGGAGGAGGGCCCCGAGGCCGACGCCGTCGTCAGCTCATACGCGGATCTGGAAGGCGCGCTCGATCGTCTCTAGCGAGGCCTGCTCGGCGTCGCGCAGCGCGGCCACCTGCGTCGCCGTGGCGCGGCCCAGCAGGAGTGCGTTCCCCAACACCGCCCAGGCGGCGGCCGCCTCCCGTGCGGTGCCGGCGGCCTGGGAGTTGCCGGCCAGCTCCAGAAAACGTGCCTGCGCCAGGCGCATCGCGGGCCCGCCGCCCCGCATCAGGATCTGGGCGCCCAGGTCCTCGCCGCGAACGTTGTCCTCGAGCACGGTCCGGGCCCAGCCGGTGAGACCGGCGAGACCGAGCTTGGCGCGCACCGCAACCGGCCCGAAGCCCTCCCACATCTGTGCCAGGTGCGCGGCCAGTCCGTCGTGGAT
>DATCNF010000005.1:0-8731 GCA_036565325.1 Candidatus Dormiibacterota bacterium
GGCTCGCGCAGCGGATGCCGGCGACCCGCCGCCAGCTCGACCTGGACCGCGCTGAAGCCGGCCAGCTGCACGGTCGAGGTGACGGTGCCGGGGTGAGAGGCGGGGAAGGGGTGCCCCGAGAGCACGCTCAGCCCCGCCTGCGCGAAGGCTCGTTCCAGCTCGGCGGCCGCCAGCTCCGAGCCGGGGTCGGGGTGGGCCCCGAGGCCGATCACCACGTCGACGCCGTGCCGGTCGTGCATGCCGTGGAGGTCGACCACCAGCCGGCCGGGCTTGAGCACGGCCAGCAGCCGCGCCCGGAAAGGCGTGGTGCCGTGGTCGAAGTTGGGGTCTACGGCCAGCCGGCCCAGGCTGGTCACAGCCGTCCCGCCGGTGCGCAAGGCCAGGAGCTCGGCCAGCCCGCCGGTGCGGATGTCGGCCTTCTTGAGCAGGCCCCGGCGCAGGTGCCGGACCGCGTGGGGGGCCGTGAAGACGAGCGGGGCGTCGCCCACTCTCAGGACGCGGACGGCGCGGACCCCGGGGCGGTCGCCCTGGTAGCGCTCATCGAGGGCGATCCACTCGGCGAGGGGCTCCGGCACCGCGGGTAGTTTAGGTGGCGTGATGAAGTGGACGGCTGCCAACATTCCAGACCAGCGCGGCCGCACGGCGGTCGTGACCGGCGCCAACAGCGGCCTCGGCCGGGTGGTCGCCCAGGAGCTGGCGCGCGCCGGCGCCGAGGTGGTGCTGGCCTGCCGCGACACCGCGAAGGGTGAGGCGGCGGCCGCGGAGATCGTGGCCTCGGCGCCCGGCGCCCGGGTCGAGGTGGCCGAGCTCGACCTCGCCGCGCTGGACTCCGTGCGCCGCTTCAGCGAACGCCTCGCGCAGGGAGGTCGACGCATCGACCTGCTCGTCAACAACGCGGGCGTGATGGCCGCGCCCCACGGCCGGACCGTGGACGGTTTCGAGCGCCAGCTGGGGACCAATCATCTCGGCCACTTCGCGCTCAGCGGCCGCCTGCTTCCGCTCCTCCGCGATCGCGCCGGCGCCCGGCTGGTGACCGTCAGCAGCTCCGTCCACCATGGCGGGAGCATCGATTTCGACGACCTGCAGGGCGAGCGGCGCTACTCGCGCTGGGGCGCTTACGCCCAGTCCAAGCTGGCCAACCTGCTCTTCGCCCTGGAGCTGGACCGGCGCCTCAGGTCGGCGGGGTGGCCGCTGCTCAGCGTCGCCGCGCACCCGGGCTACGCGGCGACCAACCTCCAGTTCAGCGGGCCGCCCCTCTACGAGAGGGCTTTCATGCACGTGGGCAACCTCCTCTTCGCGCAGAGCGCGGCCCGGGGCGCGCTGCCCATCCTCTTCGCGGCCACGGCGCCCGACCTGGCGGGCGGTTCCTTCGCGGGCCCGGATGGCTTCCTGGAAGGCCGCGGCCACCCGCGGCTGGTCGAGCCCAGCGCGGCCGCGCGCGACGAGGCGGTGGCGCGTCGCCTGTGGGAGATCTCGGAACGCCTGACCGGGGTCGCCTACGACTTCGGCGCCGGCTGAGCGGATCTCAATCAAGTGTTTAATTAGCCGCCCATGGCCACCGTCAGCACCCAGGAGAGGCGGCGCCAGGAGCTGGTGCTGGCGGCCTTCCACCAGATCGCCGAGCACGGTTTCGAGGGCCTCCGGACCCGGGAGGTGGCGGCCGAGGCGAGGGTCAACATCGCCACCCTCCACTACTACTTCCCGACCAAGGAGGCGCTGATCCGGGGCGTGCTGGAGCACGCCATGAGCCGCTTCCGGACCACGTTGGCGCCGCACGGGTCGCCGGACGACCAGCTCCGCAACCACCTGCGGGCCGTGCGCAGGCTGCTCCAGGACGAGCCCCAGGTGGGTGCCGTGATGGCCGAGCTGGCGCTGCGCTCCGCCCGCGACGCATCGATCGCGGACCTCCTGCACGACATGAACGAGGCCTGGCACACCACCATGCGCGCGCTTCTGAGACGGGCGGTCAGGGCAGGGCACCTGCGGCCGGAGCTGGACAGCGACGAGGCCGCGGCACTGGTGGTGGCCACGCTCACCTCGATGACCCTGCCGGCCGCCGCAGCGCCGCGCACCGAGCTGGCGCTGCGGCAGCTGGAGCTCTGGTTGGGCCTGGCCCCAAGCCAACCCTCGCTGATTCAAGCAACTGATTGACCAACCTGCTAACCTGAGACTCAATCATTTGATTGACTATTTCTCAAGAGGAGCCTGCCATGGTTACCCACGTCGCACCTGCAACCCGTGTCCCGACCTTCGTGGGAGTCTTCAACCCGATCGCCCAGAAACTGCTGGGAATCGGGGTCCCGCTCGGCCCCAACGCCCTGATCACCGTCCGCGGCCGCCAGAGCGGCCTGCCCCGCACCACGCCGGTCGCCCTGGTCGAGATCCAGGGGCGACGCTGGGTCATTGGCACCTTCGGAGACGTCAACTGGGTTCGCAACCTGCGGGCCGCCCGCGAGGCGACGATCACCGTGGGCAAACGGCGGGAATCGGTGAGCGCGGCCGAGCTCAGCCAGCAGGAGGGCGCCGAGTTCTTCGCCCAGGTGCTGGGGCCCTACATCCGCAGCCTCCGGCTGGGCCGATTCCTGATCGGGTCGGTCCTGGGCGCGGGCGAGATCCTGGACGACCCCGGGCCCGCCGCCTCACGGCGACCCGTGTTCGAGCTGCACCCGATCGCCTGAGGAATCCGCCTGCCGGGCAGCGCCCCTTTCCATCGCGCCTTGAAACGCCCAACATGAGTACATGAGCTTGAGCACGATCCTCCTGATCCTCGCCTTCATCGCCTTCGTACTCGCCACCATCGGCTGGGGTTACAAGAAGACCAACCTGCTGGGCGCCGGCCTTGCGCTGTGGGTGCTATCGCTGCTGATCACCCAGGTCCATATCGGGTAGGGCGGTCCACGGCCTGATCAGGCCGCCCGAGCGTCCTCCTGCGCCTCCGGCCGGGCATCCGCTACCGACGGTCGAGCGCTCCGGGGAGAGCGCAGGACCACGAGCACGACCAGCAGGCCGACGGCGACGCAGCCGGCGGCGATCGTGAACGCGAGCTGGTAGCCGCCCGTCAAGGCCGCGGACAGGGAGTGGCCCTGCGCTGCCAGGAGCCGGCTGTGGTCGGTCGAGATGGTGCCCAGCGCCGCCAGGCCGATCGCGGCCGACACCTGCATCGACACGTTGCCGATGCCGGCGGCCAGCCCGGCGTCCACAGCCGCGACCTCGGCCATGGCGATGATCGTGAGGGGCATGAAGGAGGAACCGGCGCCGATCCCCAGGAGCACGTAGGCGACGAAGAGCCTGGGGAAGTAGGAGTCGTGCGGGCCGGCACTGGCAAAGAGCGCCAGCGCGGCGGTCACGAGCAGCAGGCCGCCGGCCAGGATCCGGCTGGCGCCGAAGCGCCGCATCAGCCGCGCGGTGACGCCCAGCGACAGCGCGCCCAGCGCGAGCGAGGTCGGCAGGAAGGCGAGGCCGGTGCCAAAGGCGCTGTAGCCGCGCACGTGCTGCAGGTAGAGGGCGCCGATGAAGAAGCTCGAGAAGAGCCCGGTCGCCAGCAGCGCTCGCGCCGCGCTGGCGCCGGTGAGGGTGCGTATGCGCAGGATGCGGAGCGGCAGGATCGGGTTCTCCAGCCTCGCCTCCACCCAGACGAAGACCGCCAGCAGGGCGATCGCCGCGCCGCCGAAGCCGAGCGTGTGCGCCGAGGCCCACCCGTACTCGGCCGAGGTCACGATCGCGTAGACGCCCAGCATCAGGGCGGCGGTGACGAGGGTCGAGCCCCAGACGTCTACCCCCCGGCGGAGGCCGATGCCATCGTTCTCCTCGATCAGGGCGCGGCCCGCGAGCAGGGTCGCCAGGCCGATCGGCACGTTGATGAAGAAGATCCAGTGCCAGCTGATCCACTGGGTGAGCAGCCCCCCGGCCAGGAGGCCGAGCGCGCCGCCGCCGGCGATCGTGAAGGTGAACACGCTCATCGCCTGCGCGCGCTCGTTCGGCTCGGTGAAGCCCGTGACGATGAGGGCGATCACAACTCCGGCGGACAGCGCGCCCCCGGCGCCCTGCAGGAAGCGGCCCGCCACCAGGAGGGCGGGATCGTGGGCCATCCCGCACAGCGCCGAGGCGGCCGTGAAGAGCAGGACTCCGCTCAGGAAGACCTTCTTGCGGCCGACCAGATCGCCCGCCCGCCCGGCCAGCAGCACCAGGCTGCCGTAGGTGATGAGGTAGGCGTTGACGACCCAGGTCAGGTTGGCCTGGGTGAAGTGCAGGTCGCGCTGGATCGAGGGCAGGGCGACGTTCACGATCGTGGAGTCGAGCACGATCATCAGCTGGCCGAAGCAGACGACGACCAGGGCGATCCAGCGCCGCCGATCGCTTGCTGTATTCTGGATGGTCAAGAGGTTCGGGATCATGTTCATCCTCCGATAACTAACGGCTGAGGATGATCACTATATCATGGATTATCTAAAGGCGTTAATGATCCCGCAGGTGGTGGTAGGATCTACCCGCAGACAGATGAACAGCGACCCCGGACCCGGACTGATCGAGCTGGTGACCCAGCTCTACAAGGCCTTTCACAAGCGCACCTCGGAGGAGCTGCTGGGCATGCGCATGCGCCAGTACATGGCGCTGGCCAAGGTGCGCGACCACGCCGGCATCTCCCAGCAGGAGCTGGCGGAGATGATGCTGCTGGACTCCAACGCGGTGGTTCTCCTGCTCAATGAGCTCGAAGACCTGGACTACTCGCTGCGCCGCCGCGACCCCGAGGATCGCCGCCGGCACACGGTCGAGCTCACAGACGCCGGGCGGCAGGCCCTGGTGCGCGCCGAGAAGGGCCGCGCCGGCATCGAGGATCAGCTGCTGGCCGGCCTCACCCCGGAGGAGAAGGTGGCGTTGCGAAAGCTCCTCACCCGAGCGCTGGACGGGCTGGCCCGCGTCCCGATCGCCTCGCCCAAGGCGTAGGCCGGTTCTAGCCGACCGCCTCGTATCCCCCCAGGTAGGCCTTCTGCACCCGCTCGTCGGCCGCCAGCTGCGGGGCCGGGCCGCTGAGCACGATGCTGCCGGTCTCGATCACGTACGCGCGGTCGGAGATGGCCAGCGCCTGGCGCGCGTTCTGCTCCACCAGCAGCACAGAGGTGCCCTGCTTCGAGACCTGGCGCACGATCTTGAGCAGCAGCTTGGAGAGCAGCGGCGAGAGCCCCAGCGAAGGCTCGTCCAGCATCAGCAGCTTGGGCTCCGACATCAGCGCGCGTCCGATGGCCAGCATCTGCTGTTCGCCGCCCGAGAGCGTGCCCGCGAGCTGGCGCCGGCGTTGCGCGAGCTGCGGAAAGGTCTCGTACACGCGTTCGCGACGCTGCCGTTGCAGGTCGCGGTGGCGCCGGACCAGGTATCCGCCGAGGCTCAGGTTCTCGTCGACCGTGAGCACGTTGAAGATGCGCCGGCCCTCCGGCACCTGGCTCAGTCCCAGGCCCACGATCTGGTGCGCCGGGCGGCCGACGATGTTGGCGCCGTCGAAGGTCACCGTGCCGGCGCGCGGCCGCAGCAAGCCCGAGATGGTCTTCAGCGTGGTCGTCTTGCCGGCGCCGTTGCTGCCCAGGATGGCCACGATCTCGCCCTTGCCGACCTCGATCGACACGCCCTTGATGGCCTCGATGTTGCCGTAGAAGACGTGCAGGTCGGCGACTTCGAGCAGCGCCACGGTCAGCCGCCTGCCGCCCCGACCGCTTCCTCTTCCTCGTCGTCGCGCCCCAGGTAGGCCTCGATCACGCGCGGGTTCTCGCTCACCTGCGCGGGCTTGCCGAGCGCGATCACGCGACCCAGGTCGAGCACCATGATGCGGTCCGAGACGCGCATCACCAGCGACATGTCGTGGTCGATCAGGACCACCGTGATGCCAAGGTCGCGGATGCGCATGATCACCGACACCAGGTCTTGCTTCTCGGTCGGGTTCATGCCCGCGGCCGGCTCGTCGAGCAGGACCAGGCGCGGATGGGCGGCCAGAGCGCGCGCGATCTCAACGCGCCGCTGGTCGGCGTAGGGGAGCTCCGTGGCGAGCTTGCCCGAAGTCTCCTCCATGCTCACGAACTGCAGCCAGCGGCGCGCCTCCTGCAGGGTGCGCTGCTCTTCGGCGCGCTCGGCAGGCGTGTGCAGGAGCGCCTGCCAGGTCATGGTTCGGTGCTTGGAGTAGAGGCCGACCATCACGTTCTCGAAGACGGCCATCTGCTTGAAGAGGCGAATGCCCTGGAAAGTTCGGCCAAGCCCGCGTGCGGCAACCTGGTGCGCGGGCAGCCCGCGCAGCGAGCGGCCGTTGAAGACCACCTTGCCGCGGCGCGGCCGCTGCACCCCGGTGAGGCAGTTGAAGACCGTGGTCTTGCCCGCCCCGTTGGGGCCGATGATGCTGAAGATCTCGCCCCGCAGCACGTCGAAGGAAACGCCGTCGACGGCCTTCACGCCGCCGAACTGCTGCTCCAGGCCCTGGACCTCGAGGATCGGCTCGCCGACGGCCGCCACCCTGTGTCCGGCGCCGGCGTGCTTCTTGTCCTCGCGCGCTTCTTGCTCCTGGTGCTCGCGCAGGATGCGCGCGGCCAGCCGGTCGCCTTCCTCCTCTTCCAGGCCGTAGAAGGGCTTGGGCCGGCGGCGCACCGCCGGCCAGATGCCCTGCGGCCGGAACAGCATCATCAGGATCACCGCGACGGCGTAGATCAGGATCCGCTGGTCGGCCAGGGGCCGCAGAACTTCGGGACCGACCTGGGTCACGAGCGCCCCGATGAGCACGCCGGGCAGGCTGCCCAGCCCGCCCAGCACGATCAGGATCAGGACCTGGATCGAGACCTGGAAGGTGAAGCTGGTGGGGTCGATGGCGTAGATGCGGGTGGCGAAGAAAGCGCCGGCGAGGCCACCCCACATGCCGCCCATCACGTAGGCCAGCAGCTTCAGGCGCAGGGTCGGCACGCCCACGGCCTCGGCCGCGAACTCGTCCTCGCGGAGCGCGACCCAGCCCCGGCCGATCCGGGAATGGGCGAGGTGATAGGCAAAGACGAGCGCGATCACGAGCAGCACTATCGAGATCACCCAGAACGCGTCCTGCTGGTCGAAAAAGCCTTGCTGGACGACGGCCGGAAGCTGGTCGACGCCGAACCCGAAGAGGGAGGGGAAGGGGATGTTGATGATCCCGTTGGGGCCGCCGCAGTAGTCGCAGTTGGTGATCGCCACCCGCGTCATCTCGCCGAAGCCGAGCGTCACGATGGCCAGGTAGTCGCTGCGCAGCCGGAGCGTGGGATAGCCGAGGATGGCCCCCGCCAGCCCCGTGATCAGCACCGCCACCGGCAGCGTGGCGAAGAAGTTCCAGTGAAAGTTCACCATCAGCAGCGCCGCCGTGTAGGCGCCGATGGCGAAGAACGCGGCGTATCCGAGGTCGAGCAGGCCCGCGTATCCGGCCACGATGTTGAGGCCGAGGCCGAGGATCGCGAAGCTCGCCGCACCCACGAAGACCCGGGTCCAGTAGTCGTCTCCGTAAAGGGGCAGCACGGCCGCGGCCACCAGGCCGAGGAGCACCGTGCGCAGCCAGAAGGGAAGCCTTGACCAAGCTCGGCCCACCCGGGAGTCGGCGAGGCCGGTCTGGCGCGCCAGCCGCCCGAACGGCGTCCATTCGCGGACCGGCGGCGCGGGCTGCACTACATCCTCTCGGCTACGCGTTCACCGAACAAGCCGCGGGGCCGCAGCACCAGGACCATGATCAGGACTCCGAAGACGACCACGTCCTGCCACTTGCTGGACAGGTACCCGGCCGTGTACGACTCCAGCAAGCCGATGATCATCCCGCCGGCCATGGCGCCCGGGATGTTCCCGATCCCTCCCAGCACGGCGGCCGTGAACGCACGCAGCCCGTAGATGAAGCCGTTGTTGAATTGGATCTGCGCGTAGTAGAGGCCCAGCATCACGCCCGAGGCGCCGGCCAGCAGCCCCCCCAGCACGAACGCCAGCCGGATCACGTTGTCGACGTCGACCCCCATCAGGCGAGCCGCGTCGTGGTCCACGGCCAGCGCCCGCATCGCGGTGCCGACCGGGGTGCCCTGCACGAACAGGTAAAGCGCCAGCATCAAAAGCAGGCTGGTGAAGAAGAGGACCACCTGCAGGTAGGAGAGGTGCGTGGGCCCGAGGGAGAAGCTGCTGACCGGGATGATGTCGGGATAAGCCTGGATCTGCGGCCCGAAGATGAGCCGCACCACGTTCTGGAGGACCAGGGAAGCGCCCAGGGCCGTGATCAGGATCGCCAGCAGGGACCTCTTGAGCAGGGGTTTGTAGGCCAGCTGAAGGATCACCACATTGGTGATGGCGGTGCCCGCCATGGGCACCACGAACGCCACCATGATGGCGACCGGCAGTGGCAGGAACCGGAGCCCCAGCTGGACCAGCAGCGACCAGCCCAGGAACATGCCGACCACGGTCAAGTCGCCCTGTGCGAAGTTGATCAGCCGGATGATCCCGTAGACGATCGTGTAGCCCAGCGCCACCAGGGCATAGAACGAGCCGACCGTCAGCCCGTTGATCGTGTACTGGAGAAACGGACCCATCTGCTTCTACCCCAGGCGCATCCTAATAGGTCGCCAAGGCAGAGGCAGCGGCGGTGGTGCCGGCCACGTCCACCGCGGGGCCAGCGTTACCCTGCACCGGTGGCGCGAGCCTTCCCGGAGGCCGAATACGCGGACCGGCTGGCCCGGACGCGCCGGCGCATGCACGAGGCCGGCCT
>DATCNF010000006.1:0-1814 GCA_036565325.1 Candidatus Dormiibacterota bacterium
CGTCCCCACCCCTTCCCGCTGCGCGGGAAGGACCTCCCCGGCGAGCGGGGAGGTTGTCTTCGCTAGTCCGCCGCCAGCACCTGCTGCGCCGCGTGCACCAGCTCCTTTCGGTACGTGTCCTCGCGGGCGAAGATCCGGAACAGCACCATGCGCACCGGGAGGCGCCGGAAGAGGTCGAGCACCCGGCTGTGCCGGTACGAGTTGTCGAGGGGCTCGTAGAAGAGGATGTCCGTCGCCTCCGACAGCGGGTTGAAGGCGCGCGACTCCTGGCTGGCCACGTCGACCTCGAAGTCGACGTCGCGGCACTCCGGCGGCAGCTTCTCGCGCAGGCGCCGCGCGAACTCGTCGCGCCCGATGTTGAGCACGCCGCTGGGCACCCCGTGCGCCTCGACGTAATCGCTGAAGATCATCCGCCACTTCAGCTTGCGGGCCACGATGTCGCCCCAGGCGCGCCCCAGCTCACGCCGCTCGCCCGACTCCTCCTTGGCCCAGCGGTCGACCTCGGTCATCAGGTACCACTCGTTGAGGCGCTGGAACTGGGGCAGGCGCTCCAGCGGGTTGCCGCCCAGCAGGATGTCCATGGTGGGCGCGAAGATCTCGCGCAGCTGAAGGTCGATCCGGCGCACGGTGCGGTGGAAGTAGACCTGGTGGTACAGGTACAGCCGCGCGTTGAGGAACATGAACAGCGCCTCCGCACCGTGGCTGTGCAGCGTGAGCCCGAACTCCGAAATGAACGAGTAGTGGATGATCCGCTGCACGTCGACCGGCCCCGCGGCCACGCCGCAGATGTAGGAGTCGCGCGGCACGTAGTCCATGTTGTCGGCGGAGAAGGGCCCGATCAGGAGCGGGCGCAGCGCCGCCAGCCAGGCGGGCGGCTCGAAGTCGGGCACCGGCTCGGTCGAGACGAGGTAGGCGATCCAGCGGCGGTCGATGCTCTCGCCGGCCTCGAAGTCAAGATTGGGGGAGGCCCCGATGCCCTCGATCAGGGTGGCCAGCTCGGTCGTGACCAGGTGCCGCCCGACGATCTCGTGGTCCAGGTTCCAGCGCTTCAGATAGGTCTCGTCGAAGAAGTGGCCGAATGGACCGTGCCCGACGTCGTGCAACAGCCCGGCCAGGCGCAGGGTCTCCTCGACCAGCCCCGGTGAGGGCACGTCGGGATGCACCCGGCGCAGGCTCGGGTAGAGGTGGCGTGCCCACTCGCCGGCCAGGTGCATGGCGCCCATGGAGTGCTGGAAGCGGGAATGCTCAGCGGTCGCGAAAACCCACCATGCGCTCTGCAGCTGGTGGATCCGGCGCAGCCGCTGCAGCCAGGCGTTGTCGAGCAGGTCGGTCTCCGCGCTGCGACCGGGGACGCCCCCGGGGCCGCCCTTGGCGGTCCGGATGTAGCGGTAGATGGGGTCGCTGGAGAGGTTGACCCGGTAGTACTCGGCGAGGACCTCGTCCACCGGCCGATTGTAGATTCGACTTTCATCGTGGCCTGGTCAGCACTGGCGGCGGCTCTCTGGGGCGGCCTGTACGTGGTGAGCCAGCTGGCGTTCGGAAACCACCTGGCGCCGGCCACGCTGAGCCTGGCCCGGCTCGTGATCGGCGTGGTCGCGCTGCTGGTGGCGATGCGCGCGTGGCCCCGGCTGCGCGAGGCGCGGGTCGCCTGGCTGGGCGCGATCCTGGCGGTGACGCTGGTGATCCAGTCTGTCGGCACCTACCTCTCCGGCGCCGCCACGGGCAGCCTGCTCACACTGATGACGCCGGTCTTCGTGGCGCTGCTGGCGCCGGCGGTGCTCCAGGAGAAGACCCGGGCCACACAGTGGCTCGGC
>DATCNF010000007.1:0-10487 GCA_036565325.1 Candidatus Dormiibacterota bacterium
ACGCGAGCAAGCGGCTTGATTCCGAGCTCATTGGCTCGCCGCTCGGACATCACCACCACCGCCGCCGCCCCGTCGGAGATCTGGGAGGCGTTGCCGGCGGTGATCGTCCCCTGCTCGCGGAAGGCCGGCGAGAGCCGGGCCAGCGACTCCGCCGTGGTCCCCGGCCGGATCCCCTCGTCGCGCGCCACCTCGGTGGTCTCGCCCTTGCGGCCGGCCACCGCCACCGGCACCGTCTCCGCCCCCAGCCGACCGGCGTCCCAGGCGGCCTCGGCGCGCTGGTGGGAGCGGGCCGCCCACTCGTCCTGCTCCTCGCGCGAAATCTCGAGCTCGCGGTTGATGTCGTCCGAGGACTCGCCCATGTGGGCCTCCAGGAAGGTGGACCAGAGGCCGTCGTGGACCATCGAGTCGACCATCTCGGTGTTGCCCATCCGGGCCCCGAACCGCGCCTTGGGCACCAGGTAGGGCGCCTGGGACATCGACTCCATCCCGCCCGCCACCACCACCTCGACCTCGCCGGCGCGGATCAGCTGGTCGGCCAGCGCGATCGCGTTGAGGCCCGAGAGGCAGACCTTGTTGATGGTGATGGACGGCACGTCCATGCCGATGCCGGCGTTGACCGCCGACTGACGGGCCGGCATCTGCCCGGCACCGGCCTGCAGGACCTGGCCCATGATCACGTAGTCGACGTCGGACCCGGGCACGCCGGCCCGCTCCAGCGCCGCCCTGATGGCGGTCCCGCCCAGGCTCACCGCGGGCAGCCCGGCCAGCCCGCCTGCGAACCTGCCGATGGGGGTGCGGGCCCCCGCCACGATCACCGAGCTCACGACGCCTTCCATGGTATGGCCGACATTCCGACGACGATCTGGGTCCGGGCCTTAACGCCTTTTCGCCAGGCCCTCATGGCGCTGTCTGGCACGGCGGCCATCGTCGTCACCAGTGCTCAGCAGGACTCTCCGCAAGGTGGTCGCGGTGGGAGCCGCCTTCTCCGCCCTCGCCCTGACGGCGGTGCCGGCGGCGGCCAGTGGTGACTACATCACCACCACCGGCGGCTCGGACATCTCCTGGCCCCAGTGCGGCAAGCCCCTGCCCCCGATCGATCCTCGGAGCTTCGGGATCGTAGGCGTCAACGGCGGCCAGACCTTCACCATGAACCCCTGCTTCAAGCAGGAGTGGGACTGGATGCAGGCCGGCGGTGCGGCCAAGGCCTCCGTCTACATCAACCTCGACTTCGGAACCACCAGCGACGGCTACAACCAGTGCGCGACCGACAACACGTTCTGCACCGCCTACGACTACGGCTACCTGGCCGCGGAGTACGCCTACACGCGCGCCAACTACGAGTCCAACGGGGCTTCGCTGAAGGCGGTGACCTGGTGGCTCGACGTGGAGACCGCCAGCGACTGGAGCGATGACCAGGCGACCAACGCCCGGGTGGTGGAAGGCGCCATGGACTACCTGAAGACGACCGGCAAGCACATCGGCGTGTACTCGACTCGCGGCCAGTGGAACGAGATCACCGGCGGCTGGAACCCGGGCGCCGGGATCGGCAACTGGGTCGCGGGCGCCGATGACCTCAACGACTTCGCCCTCTGCACCGCGAACATCTGGGACGGCGCGCCCGTCTGGGTCTTCCAGTACCTGAACTTCGACCTCGACCTGGACCAGGACCGCTCCTGCTGACCGGGTCGGGATAGCAAGAGGGGAGGAGGGTCCCCATCAAGCGCTCGGGGTCGTCAGATCCCGAGCGCTTTTCTTATCCAGGCCTCGCTGAGCTGGTTGGCCCGGTCGAGGTCGGTGCCCACCATGTCGTGCTGGGCGCCCGGGAACCAGACCAGGTCGGTCTGGATCCCCTTGGCCTTCATGGCGTCGTAGCTGGCCTGGGTCCAGGCGGCCGGGATGTCCTGGTCGGCCGTCCCCTGCAGGAAGAGCGCGGGCGGCTGGCCGGCGGCCAGGTAGTTGCGGGGCGAGAGGTGCGCGTAGCCCTGCGGGTTGGCGTCGGGTGTGCCGACGGGGCCCGGGCCCTCGGGCCGGGTCACCCACCACTTGCGGCTGTTGTCGGCCATGTCGGTGCTGACCGGCGCGAAGAGCACGACCGCCTTGATGCGGGGATCGACGACCATCGCGATCTCGCTGATCCCACCGCCGTTGCTGTGTCCGATCAGCGCGACCCGGGTGGTGTCGGCCTGGGGCAGCGAGTACACGGCGCTCACCAGGTCGAGCGTCGCCACCACCTGGCCCACGATCGCCGGCAGGTCGGCCGGCGCGGGCCCAGAGCCCGAGTAGCCGGGCCAGTTGGGCGCCACCGAGATGAAGCCATGGGCGGCCAGGGGGTCGCCGAAGATGCCCGAGTCCTGGCCGATCCAGTAGCGCTCGGGCGGTATGAAGCCGTGGTTGACGACCACCACCGGGAAGGGCCCCGGACCGTCGGGCAGGGAGATGGTCCCGGTCATGGTCTGGCCGCCGCTGGGCCAGCTCATGTGGTACTTGGTGAAGCCGGCGCCCCGGAACATCTCGTCCTGGAGCTGGAGCTTCCCCCCCGGGTAGGGACGGGCCCGCAGCGACTCGATGTAATACGCGGGTAGGGGCGGGGTGGGCATCGCGCTCGGAGTCTCCGCCACCTGGGGCACCGACGGCGCCGAAGCGGCGGGTGCGGGGGTGCCCGTGGCGCGAACGGCCGCCGACGCCGCGCTGCCGCTGCAGGCGGCGAGGAGAAGCAGCACGGCCAGGGCCGAAGGTGACACCGAACGGGCGTTCAGCACGCGAGCCGTTCCAGTCTCGCACAAGCTCGATCGGAGTCAAGTGCTGTGCACAATTATGACAGCGGTGCTATAAAGAGATATATGCGCTTGCCTAAGTTCAAGCGCGACTGGGCGCTCGCCCTGGCGCCCCGAGAGCTCGCGCAGGTCCGCGAGGGCTATGTCTTCGCGGCCATCTGCGTCATCACGCTGGTCCTGGTCGCCTTGGGCGACGTCCGGACCTACCAGTACGGAACCATCGGCGGAATCGCCTTCCTGCCGGTGGTGGCGGCGGCCTGGCTGCTGTCGGGCCGGCTGACCTTGCTGGTGGTCGGGACGGCCATGGGGCTGGCCTTCCTGACCTCGGTCCTGGGCCCCGTGGCCCCGGTCACCGTGATCACCCGGATGGTGCTGATCCCCATCCTGGCGATCCTGGCGCGGCTGGCCGCCACTACGGTGATCCGGATCCGAGAGTCGGAGCTGCAGACCCGCGAGGCCCGGGCGGCCGAGGAGCGGATGCGCGACCTGGAGCGCGCCAAGTCCGAGTTCCTGCGCCTGGCCTCGCATGAGCTGCGGGGACCGGTCTCGATCATGCGCGGCTACCTGGCCATGATCGAAGACGGCACCCTGGGTCCGCTGGCGGCGCCGCTCGAGAAGGTGGTGCCGACGTTGGTCGCCTCGGCCGCCGGCATCAGCCACACCATCGACCAGATGCTGGACACCGCGCGTCTGGAGGACAGCCGTCTCGAGATCCGGCGCCGCCGAGTCGACCTGGCGCAGCTGGTGCGTGAGGCCGCCGGCAACGTCGACCTGCTGCACGGGCGGACCCACAAGGTGCTCTGGGTGGGCTGCGAGGCCGCGCTGCTGGCCGACCTGGACATCAACCGGATCAGCACGGTGGTCGGCAACCTGGTCTCCAACGCCATCAAGTACTCGCCCGCCGGCAGCGAGGTCCGCGTCCAGCTGGAACAGGAGGGGGATCGCGCGCGCGTGCGCGTGCACGACCAGGGCTGCGGGATCCGGGCCGAGGACATGCCGCGGCTCTTCACCCGCTTCGGCCGCATCGTGACGCCGGAGACCAGCGAGATCCCGGGCACCGGGCTCGGCCTCTACCTGTCGCGCGAGCTGGCCCGGCTGCATGGCGGCGACGTCACGGCGAGCTCGGTGGTCGGCGTAGGCAGCACCTTCACGCTCGACCTGCCACTCCCGGTGCCGGTGAGGGCGACGAGTCCCCCTCCCCGCAAGGCGGGGATGGAAGGGGTGGGGCCTGCTCGGCTGCCGCAGGGCCGGCGCCGGCTGGCCGACTAACCCCGGGCCGACCTCAGCGCGAACACGCAGTCGAAGGCCCCGGTCACCATCCCGCACTCCACCTCTTCCACGTACCACTCGTTGGCCAGGCCGGCCCAGCGCAGCATCGCCTCCAGGGTGGAGGTCCAGAACCAGCACGCCTTCTCGGGCTTTCGACGCCCGAGGGCGTACAGGTTGGAGAAGTTCACGACCCAGAACTGGCGCTCGTCGACCTGGCGCCAGGTGTGGGTGTGCTCGCCGCGCACCTCGTCCATGGACTCGGTGAAGGCCTTGAGCAGGATCTGGGTCTTCCGCTGCCGCCCCGGCACCAGCCGGAAGGCCGCGTTCCCGGCCTTGCGCAGGCGCAGCGAGCGCTCGGTGCTCTGGCGTCCCCACATCCGGACCCGGTCCGGCGCCTGGGAGCCGAAGACCTTCTCGAACGCCTCGTTGAGGCGGCTGAGGGCGTCGGCGGGAACCTGGTAGCCGTCGTCGGCTGGCCCGTCCTGCTCGGCGAAGGCCGTTAGGCCGGCGGCCTCGATCACCGCCGCCCAGGCGTCGCCGGCGACCTCCCGCGCCACGTGCACGGAGTTGGCCCAGTAGGAGTTCTGCACCACGGAGCGGGTGGCGCGCAGGCGGCGCACCCCCTGCTGCTCGAGGATGGCGATGGCCGAGCCGGCGGGGGGCGGAGTCGCGGCCGGCGGTGCCGGCGGCGCGGGCGCGGGCGCGTCGCGCATGGGCGCCACCGCGCTGGAGACCACCCGGCGCTGCGGCAGCCGACCCATCTCCTGGACGAAGATGGCCGCGCTCGGCGGCCGCGCGGAAGGGTCTTTGGCCAGGGCCTTCTCGAGCAGGCGGTCGAGCTCGTCGGGAAGGTTGTGATTGATCGCGCAGGCCGAGGGGATGGGCGCGTTGACGGTGAAGTTGGCGACCTCCATGGGCGTGGTGCCGGTGAAGGGCGGGCGCCCGGTCAGCATCTCGAAGACGATCACCGCCAGCGAGTAGATGTCAGCCCGGCGGTCGACGGGGTGGCCGAGCACCTGCTCGGGCGCCATGTAGCCGGGCGTGCCGACGGTGAAGCCGACCGCGGTCAGCTGCAGGTCCTGGGTGGCGGTGCGCGCGAGCCCGAAGTCGGCCAGCAGGGCGCGACCGTCGGCGTGGATGAGCACGTTGCCCGGCTTGAGGTCGCGGTGGATGATCCCCGCTTCATGGGCATGGTGGAGGGCGTCGCCGGTCTCGCGCAGGTACCGCCAGCCGTCGACCGGCTTGATGGGACCCTCACGCATGAGGTCGCGGAGGCTGCCGCCGCGGACCAGCGGCATCGTGAAGTAGACGAGCTCGCCGGCCCGGTCGAAGTCGTAGATGGGGAGGATGTTGGGATGGTCGAGCGCGGCCAGCGCGCGGGCCTCGTTCTCGAAGCGCTGGCTGAACCCGGGCTCGGCGACCAGCGCCGGCGCCAGGACCTTGAGGGCCACCTCGCGGCCCAGCGGCTGCTGGATGGCGCGGTAGACGACCGCCATGCCCCCGGCCCCGAGGCGCTCCTTGATCTCGTGGTGGCCGAGGGTGGTTCCGGTCAGGTCCCGCACTTGAAGAGGTACGAAGAATAGTGCGGGGCCGGGCGCCGGGCCCCTAGGGCCGGGCGATCAAGAAGCGCAGCTTCCCCGACATGGCGTCGATGAACACCAGGTAGCGGGCCCCGCCGATGCAGAACGGCGCCATGGGCGCCACGGAGCCGTTGGCGGCGCGGACGACCGGCGGCGGGCACATGCGCAGGCCCAGGGCAGGCGAGTCGATGGCGACCGCCCACACCATGGCGTGCAGGGCCTGCCCGTTGGGCGAGGAGCGGCCGGGCACGTCGGCCCAGGCCAGGACCGCCTCCTTGATCTGGGGGGAGCCGTTGCTGACAACCGGCGCCGAGCCGCCCACCACCGCCGCCTGGGCGATGGCGACCCCGACCGGCATCGGCATCACCTTGAACACCGGCAGTGCCGAGCGGGCGGCGGCTTCGGCGGCGGACTGGCTGACGGGGCAGCGGCCCGTGAGCGTGAGGTGCACCCAGCCGGCCGGGGTGCACTCGATGGGCAGCGGCGGCTGGGTGAGCCGGATCCCCGAGCTCTCCAGAGCCCCCTGGGTGACCGTCCTGAGGACGATCGGGGCCGTGCTACCGGGGCTGGGGGTGAGCCCGCCCAGGACCACGCCCGCGCCGGTGGCGAGCAGAACGGCGGCCAGCACCGCGCCGGCAGCGGGCATCCAGGGCTTCATGTGGGATCGAACGCCGGACGCCGTGCCGGGGTAACCCACGATCTCAGAGTATGCAGCGGAGGTGGTGGCTTTCCAGTCGCCTAAGAGGCTTGACCTGCTGTGAAGGGGGCTGTTAGCCTGACCCGCGACTCACCGGCGGACCGCACAGTCCGTCGAATCTGAGGGGGTAGCTCTTGGTTCTCGGCCGATATCTGACGCATGCCGTCGTGCTCCTGGTGGCTATGGTCATCTCGGGCTTCGCGTCGGTGGACCGGAACCTCCCCGTCTCCTTCGCCCTCCGCCTGGGCGCCGTCAACGCCGAGGGCCTGGTCGGCAGCGAGGGCGGCTCGGTGGGCAATGTCAGCCTCGGCCGCACCAGCACCATCATCAAGCCGATCGCCGTGCCGACCTCGGCCCCCAAGCCGCACACCTCCTCGGTGTACACGGTCGCCGGCGGCGAGAACCTGAAGGTCCTGGCCGGCAAGTTCGGGGTCAGCGAGGAGGCGATCCGCTGGTCCAACTTCGGATCGCTCAAGCGCACCGACACCGACGTGGCCGCGGGCCAGCAGGTGGTGATCCCGCCGATCGAAGGCGTGGTGGTCACCGTCCAGGATGGCGACACCGCCCAGAGCCTGGCCGACAAGTACCACGCCGACGCCCAGGCCATCGTCGACTTCAACTACCTGCGCACCCCGGACCAGTTGTCTGTGGGGCAGCAGCTCATCGTTCCCAACGGCAAAGGCCCTGACTTCGAGAAGCCGGCGCCGCCGCCGGTTATCCGCCCCACCTATACGGCGCCGCGCGTGGTGAGCCCCTCCTACTCGGTCTCGGCCGGCGGCCCCGGCGTGGGCGCCAACACCGGCAACCGGTTCTCGTACGGCTACTGCACCTGGTACGTGGCCAGCCGGATCCCGGTGCCCTGGCTGGGCAACGCCTGGGAGTGGTACGGGCAGGCCCAGGCCTACGGCTGGGCCACGGGCTCGTCGCCGCGGGCGGGCGCCATCATGGTGACCTGGGAGAGCGGCTACGGGCACGTCGCGATCGTGGAGCGCGTGAACCCCGACGGGTCCTGGCTGGTCTCGGAGATGAACTTCGTGGGCTGGGGCGTGATCAGCCAGCGCACGATCTCCCCCGGGCGCGTGCCCCTGATCGGGTTCATCTACCACTAAGCGCTAGCGGCTAGAACGCGACCCCGGCCGCCACCACGGTGGCGACCACAGCCGCCGCCGTGACCAGGGTCAGGCGGAACGCCAGCTTCCAATGGTCGGTCGCTGCCGCGACCACGATCGCGCCCAGCAGCATGAGGGCGATCGCCAGCCCCAGGTAGAGGAGCGGCTGCGGGTGCGCGGGCCCCAGTGCCACCGCGGCGGCGGCGGCCGCCATCAGGGCGGCGGCGGTTAGTGCGGACGCGCGTGCTCCCAATCGGTGCGGCAGGCCGTTGATGCCGGCCTGCCGATCGGTGTCGAGGTCGGGCAGGGTCTGGGTGAAGTGGCCGCCGGCGCCGAGCAGAGCGCCCGCGGCGGTGGCCCAGAGCGGCGGGTAGTGGGTGATCGGGGGTCCCAGGGTCACGAAGGCGGGCACCAGGCCGAAGGCCAGTGCGTAGGGGACGACGCTGAACGGAGTTTTCTTGAGGCCGAGGTTGTAGGCGAGGGCGCCGAGCACGGCGGTCAGGTGCGCGATGCCGGACCCCCGCCCGGTCAGCAGCGAGAGGGGCACCACCAGGACGGCGGCTCCCGCGACGGCGAGGCGGAAGGTTTGTTTGGTGATTTTTCCCGAGGCCAGAGGCTTGTCGGTGCGGCCCGCCGCCCGGTCGAGGTCGGCGTCGATCAGGTCATTGGTCCAACCGATGAACAGCTGCCCGGCGAGGACGGCGGCGCCCATCAGTGCGGACATCGCGGGCCCGCGATGGGCGGCCAGCGCCAGGGCGGTGACGATCAGAGTGACCGCGACCACGGGCTCGGGGTGGGACCCTCGGAAGAGCAGCCAGGCGGCGCGAGCGCCGCGGCGCATCAGCCGGCGGGGACGGGGGCGGGCTCGATCGCTGGTTGGACTCCGCTCCCTCGCTGCGCCCAACTGTCCTCGGCCCTGGCCACGTCGTCCTCCACGCTACGCAGCGCGAGCGAGGCGAGGACGGCCGCGATGAGGAGGAGGGGGGTGGAGACCAGGAGCAGGGCCAGCTGGAGGCTGCCCAGGCGGTCGGAGAGGAAGCCGACGTCGAAGGTGGAGTGGGAGTCGCCGAAGACGTGGGAGACGAAGAGGAGCATGGTCACCACGCTGGCGCGCAGGCTGGGCGGGACGCAGTTCTGGCTGACCGCGGTGAAGGGCCCGGAGTAGCAGTAGATGCCGACCACGGTGATGAAGAAGGCGGGGATGAAGACCGGGACCGGGCCTACCTGGAGGGGGGCGACCAGGGCGACCGTGATGAAGACCGCCCCGACCAGGTAGCCGGCGATGCCGACCTCGAGGTAGCCCTTCTGGGATTTGCGGGCGCGGCGGTCGGCGACCCAGCCCCCCAGGAGGGTGCCCACGAGGCCGCCTGCCACGAGAACCACGCCGCTGAGGAGCCCGGCGGTGCTTACGTCCATGTTGAAGCGGCGGTTGAGGTTGATCGGCAGCCAGTAGGCATTGGCCGCGAGGACGAAGAAGAGGACGGTCTGGCTGAGGATCGTCCAGCGCACGGTGGGGATTCGCATCAGGTCGAAGAAGGCCTGGCGGCTGGAGTCGAAGGCCTTGGCGACCTGGGGGCCTCGCTTCTCGACGGCGCCTCTCAGGGGCTCCCGGATGGTGAAGGCGAGGAAGGCGAAGATGAGGCCGGGGGCCGCGGTCACGAAGAAGGCAGTGCGCCAGCCGTAGTGCTGGCCGATGTAGCCGCCGCCGGCGAAACCGACGGCGATCCCGACCGCCGTCCCGGCACCCCAGTAGGACATCGCGCGCCCGCGCGTTTCCTTGGGGAAGTAGTCGGCCATCAGGGAGGTGCCCGCGGGGTAGTAGGAGGCCTCGCCCACGCCGACCGCCGCTCTGGTTGCGAACAGTTGCGCGAAGTTGGTCGTGAGGCCGCTCAGGACCGTGGCCACGCTCCAGATCGCCACCCCGGCGCCCACGATGGTGCGGCGGACGCCGCGATCGGCCCAGTAGCCGAAGGGGAGGGCGCACACGGCGTAGACGAGGAGGAAGGCGGTGCCCAGGAGGCCGACCAGGGTGTCGGTGAGGTGGAACTCCTTCTGGATCAGGGGGGAGACCGCGGCCCCCAGGTAGCGGTCCATGTAGTTCAGGAAGTTGATTCCGAACATGACCGCCAGCACGTAGCGGGCGTAGCCCTTGGGCACCGCGCCATGGTAGGGCTGGTGGGTGGCGGTTGGGTAACATGGCGGTGCGCCTCCGCCGAACGGGTTGGCGCGCTCTGCTCGGAGTGGGTCGGCACTGGGCATGTGGTTGAGCCCAACGGTCTGTAAAACCGCCGCGAAAGCTGTGGGGGTTCGACTCCCTCCCGGCCCACCAGCCCAAATCCGTATTCGAATCGATCGGATTCTTCTATGAGCGGGCGGTTCGGGTCGGTAGGTCCGACCATCTTTGACAGCAGTTCTGACAGCAGTTTGGGCGCAGCCACCTGCGAAGCGGCTTCTGTGGCGGGCTCAAAAACCGTTGGGAGAAATCCCGTGGGGGTTCGACTCCCCCTCTCGGCACCAAATACCCTCGGGGCGCTTTCTCAAAGGCACCTCGAGGGGTAGCTTGAGTTCAGAAACCGGCCGAAACGGGCCGGTTTCGCCTTTTCTGGGGCCCCGTTCGGCGGGACTCAGGGGAGAGTCAAGGAGGTGTCGAAGTGCTGGAAAAAATCGATAAACCGTTGGGGTTTTCGAAAACCGTTGGGCATGCCCAGCCGGGCTTTGGGAGGCGCCGCGGGCCCTCCGTGGACCCTGGCGGCCGCCCCCGCGCCGTCCCTGACGGTGGCTTCGCCGACCTGGTCGGAGTCCAGCCCGAGCCGCTGAGGCCCTTGGCTGAGGGTCCCAGCGAGCGCCCGGACGTCGGTCCCCGCCTCGAGCTCCTGGTCCGGGAGTGGCTGCAGGACCTGGCCGTGCTCGGCCGCAGCGAGCGGACCATTGGCTGGTACCAGCAGAAGATGCGGCAGTTCCTGGCCAGCGGGGGGCCGGCCATCCTGCCCGAGCTGACCGCCTTCGAGTTCAAGCGCTTTCTGGCCGAGCTCCAGGGTCGCGGGCTCTCGCCCAACAC
>DATCNF010000008.1:0-1649 GCA_036565325.1 Candidatus Dormiibacterota bacterium
CGGCGACCCTGGTCGAGCGGCTGCTGCCCGTGGTCGACGACCTCCATCGCAGCCTCGAGCACGCGCCGCCCGAGGTTGACGAGAAGTGGCTGAAGGGGGTCCAGCTGACGCTCCAGAAGCTGGATGAGGCGCTGGAAGGCGTCGGAGTCAGCCGGATCCAGGCGATGGGGGCGCGCTTCGACCCCAAGGTCCACGAGGCGATCGGGTCGGCGGAGTCGGCGGAGTTCCCCGACGACACCGTCATCGACGAGTTGCGGCCGGGCTACCGGTTGCACGATCGGGTCCTGCGGCCCGCGCTGGTCAGAGTCAGCCGGCAACCCGCGCCCACCGGCTAGCGTTCTGGTTTCGTGGCCGTCAAGCGCGACTACTACGAGGTCCTCGGGGTCCAGCGGGGAGCCTCGGCCGAAGAGCTGAAGGCGGCCTTTCGCAAGCTGGCCATGCAGTTCCACCCCGACCGCAACCCCGACCACCCGCAGGCGGCCGACCGCTTCAAGGAATGCTCCGAGGCCTACCAGGTCCTCTCCGACCCCGACAAGCGCCGCAGCTACGACATGTTCGGGCACTCCGCCGTGGACACCGGCGGCTTCGGTGGCTTCGAGGGCTTCGGCGGCTTCGGGGAGATCTTCGAGACCTTCTTCGGCGGTGGCGCGGGCCGCGGCGGGCGGGGGCGCACCCTGCGCGGGGACGACCTCCGTTACGACCTCACGATCGCCTTCGAGGAGGCCTTCACCGGCAGCGAGAAGGAGATCGAGGTCCCCCGCCTGATGAGCTGCGAGCGCTGCTCCGGGGCCGGGGCGGAGCCGGGCTCGGGGGTGGAGACCTGCTCCGGGTGCGGGGGCTCGGGGCAGGTCCGGCGCGCGGCGCAGTCGATCTTCGGCCAGGTCGTCAACATCGTGGCCTGCCCCACCTGTGGCGGCGAGGGCCGGCTCCTGAAGAACCCCTGCTCGGAGTGCCGCGGGCAGGGCCGCGTCGAGCGCCGGCGGCGCCTGCGCGTGACCATCCCGGCGGGGGTCGACACCGGCTCCCAGATCCGGCTCACCGGCGAGGGCGAGGCCGGCTACCGGGGCGGCCCTCCCGGCGACCTCTACATCGTGCTCCGGGTCAAGCCGCATCCGCAGCTGCAGCGGCGCGACCAGGACGTGGTCTACGACCTCCGGATCAACCTCGTCCAGGCCGCCCTGGGGGACCGCATCGAGGTGCCCACCCTGGACGGCGCGGTCGAGGTCTCGATCCCGGCCGGCACCCAGTACGGGCAGACCTTCCGGCTGGCCGGCAAGGGCATGCCGCACGTGCGCAACGGCCGCCGCGGCGACCAGTACGTGCGGGTCCAGGTGCTGGTCCCCAAGGACCTGACCACCGAGCAGAAGTCGATGTTGCGGAAGGTGGGGGGGCTGACCGGCAAGCCGGAAAAGGTGTCCAAGGGGTTCTTCGAGAAGCTGCGGGACGCCATTTCTCTCGATTGAGCGTTTTAACAGCGACCCCTTGAGAAATTCGTGCGTTGGTAGCACAATTTCCCCCGAGAGAAATGGCGAAGACACACACGATCGACCTTGAGCTGACTCGAGCCGAGGTGGAGGTGCTCCAGCTGGAGGCCCGGCTGCGGGTGGTGCCGATGAACGACACCCAGCTGGCGGCCGCGCTGAAGCGGG
>DATCNF010000009.1:0-1537 GCA_036565325.1 Candidatus Dormiibacterota bacterium
GCGGCCACCGCCATCTCTTCGAAGAAGCCGCCCTCCTCCTGGGAGCGCTCGAGCGCCGGTTGCGCGACCAGGCCCCGCGCTGTCGCGGTGGCCTCGATCCGAGCCCCCAATTCCTCCACCGCGACCTGGAATGGCGACCAGGTCGGGCTGGTGGGCGAGAGCGTCAGCCGGATGCAGGGCCGCCCGTCCACCAGGGTGCCTCGCTCCCCGAGCCGCAGCAGCTCCGGCCCCGGCACCAGGTAGGCCTCCCCGATGCCCGCCGCGGAGCCCTCGAGCAGGAGCGCCAACCAGCCCGGGTAGCCGCCCACCTCGGTGGTCGGGAGCGCGTAGGCGAGCCGGTCGCCGGGCCGCGCCCGCTGGTGGGCTTTGACCTGCACGAAGACCGGTGCCCCGCCACCGGCCGCGACCGCCCGGTCGACGGCATGCGAGTCGACCACCGGCAGATAGCTCACCAGCCGCCCCGCCGACTGGGCCGTCCACGCGTTCTCGGCCAGGTTCTCCATCAGGCGCCCGAACTGCGATGGACTGAGCAATGCGGCAGATTCTCCCCCTCCCCGCGCTCGCGACCTCTCTCGAATGCCGCGAAAGCCGGGAATCGCGGCCTGGGACGGAACGGCCAAAGCCGCGAAATCCGGGCTTGGCGGCGTTAACAGCCGGCGTTGCCCTGGATTCCGGGCGGCGGCATGCTCTGCGTCGTGCCGAAGCATGTCCCGGTGCCGCCGGCCCTCAAGGCGGGCCCCTTCACCCTGGCCGACGCCGCGGCCGCCGGCCTCGAGCGTTGGCACCTGGACACCTCGAGGTACCGGCGCCTGGGCCTGGGCACCTATGCGTGGGCGGAGCTGCCCGTCACCCCAGAGCTGCGCCTGGCAGCCGCCAGGCTCCACCTTCCCCCCACCGCCGTTTTCGGCGGCCGCACGGCCGCCTGGCTGCATCGCCTCGACTGGACGTTTGTGGAACCGATCGAGGTCATTCTCCCCACCTCGGTCGACATCAAGGGGCGCGCCGGCCTGCGCATCAGCCGCGCCGGGCTGCAGGACCACGAGGTGGTGATCCGACGCCGGACGCAGGTCACATCGGTGGTGCGCACGCTCCTCGATCTGGGCCGTCGTCTGCCCCTGGCCGAGGCCGTGATGCTGGCCGACGTCGCCCTGCATCAGACCCTCACCTCGGTTGCCGACCTGGACGCCGCCGTCCTTGAGGTCGGCGGCAGCCGGAACGTCCAGCAGCTGCGCCGCGTGCTCCTGAACGTCGAGCCGCTCTCCGAGTCGCACATGGAGTCGCTTTTGCGCATGCTGCTGGTCGAGGCCGGTCTCCCGCGGCCGCAGGCCCAGGTCGCCCTTCATGACGGCACCGGCCACTTCCTCGGACGCGCCGACCTCTACTACCCCTCACACCGACTTGCCCTCGAGTACGACGGCGGCAACCATCGTGACAGCCTGGTCAAGGACGACCGCCGCCAGAACCTGCTGCTGGAGGCCGGCTACACGATCCGGCGATTCACGGCTCCCGATCTCCGGGCCACACCCGATCTCGTGGC
>DATCNF010000010.1:0-2119 GCA_036565325.1 Candidatus Dormiibacterota bacterium
GGCTCGCGAAGTCGATCACCCTGCCACTCTAGTGGCGACGGAAAGGCCCGGCCAGAGGCCGGGCCGCATAGCTCAAACGACGGCTTCCTTGGAGAGCTTGCCGTCGACCTTGGCGCCGAACCGGTGGCTCATGCCCAGCAACTCGCCCATCTTGTGGTGGTAGGGCACGCCGGTGAAGTGGTGGTGGCTCTTGGTCGGCACCTCGCCGTTGCCCGCGTGCTCCTTGTGCTGGAGGGCGATGTAACCGTCCTGCTTCTGCTCCTTGAGGTCGTGCAGCAGCTGGCTGAACCCGTAACCCATGGCATGCTGGCCGGCCAGGGTGATGAAGATGAACTTGACGCCCATCTCGCCCAGCTCGTCCCAGGTCATGGGGTTCTTCTCGTTCATCCACTTGAAGGACGAGGAGTAGTTGAAGGCGAAGCGCGCGTCCGGGAAGCGCTTGCGCACCTCCTCGTGGAAGTGCTGCGTCATCCCGCGCTCGGCGGTCGGGAACTCGCACCAGAGCAGGTCGGGGATGCCGGTGTCGAGGTAGCGGAGCGCGCGGTCGATCGCGAGGTCCATGCCGCGCTTGCTCTCGGGGGCCTCGGTCGCGGACACGCCGTCGGTGCGGCTGATGATGATGAAGTCGCGCGCGCCGAGGTCGTTGGAGACGGCCCGCATCATCTTGAGCTTGGCGATGTACTCGTCCGCGCTGACCAGCGCCTTGCCCGCGATGTGGCCACAGCGCTTGGGCATCACCTGGTCCTCGATGTGGGCCGCGGCCACCCCGGCGTTGACGTAGAGCTCGGTCGTGCGCTGGACGTTGAAGACGTTGCCGTAGCCGACATCCATGTCGGCGACCACGGGCGGGATCTCGAGCTGGATGCCCGGCTCTCCCTGGTCGGGGTCGCCGAGGGCCATCGTGAGCTGGAACTTGCGCAGCCCGCTCACGATCCGGCGGGCGCCGTCGGCGATCTCCACGCTGGAGTAGATGTCCATGTCGGTGGTGCCCAGGTGGCCGATCGCGAACGAATAGCCGCTGAAGTAGACGGCGTCGAAGCCGAAGTACATGACCAGCTCGGCGCCGTGAGGGTCGAAGATGCCGGGGCCGAAGACGTAGGGCTGCTCCTGCATCATCCGGCGCAGGCGGGTGCTCTGGTTCTCCCAGCGGCTGGCCGGCACCTGGTAGCCGTCGGGTAGAAGCGGGGTGGGCCTCAATTCCATGGGTCCCTCCTTAGAGAGTCTGCTCAGTCGTTGTCGTGGTCGCAGTTGCACGGTTCGGGGCACGTGCACTCGGCACCCAAGTCGGCCGTCCGGGGCCCTGTGAATCGGGTGTTGCTATCCATGCGGACCACGTTATCAAAGGTTTCTATGCATTCACGATCGTTTGTTCGAATGGCGGCGATTGACAAACTCAATATCAGCTTTAGCGTGACTTGCTGACAAGAAGCGCCAGGAAGGCGGCCACCAGGCCGCTCGGGGGCCCCGCGTCCCGCCTCCGCATGGCCACGATCGTCCGCCGCATGGCGGGCGCGTCGGTGACCTTGACCAACCGCAGCGCGCCGGCCGCCACCTCGCGGTCGACCGCGGTCCGCGGCAGCAGCGCCACGCCCAGCCCGCGCTCGACCATCTTCTTGGCGGCCTCGATGTTGTCGAGCTCCATCATGCTGCGGGTCTGCACGCCGGCGGCCAGGAAGGCGGCCTGGGTGATCTCGTAGTAGCTCGAGGTGCGGTCGAACATGATCAGCTGCTGGGCGCCGACGTCGGTCATGGCCACGTCGGTCCGGCGCCCGAAAGGGTGCCCCGGCGCCACCACCAGCACCAGCTCCTCCTCGTGGAACGGGATCAGCTCGACGTCCGGGTGCTTGATGGCCCGGCCGATGCCGAGCTGGACCTCGTCCTTGAGCACCAGCTGCTGGACCTCTTCCGAATGGCCGGTGCGGACCGCGATCTCGACCCTGGGGTGCTGCGCCACGAAACGCTCCAGCACCGCGGGCAGGAGGTAGGTGCTGACGGCCGGGGCCACCGCCACCAGGAGCTGGCCCGCCAGGCCGCTGCTGACGTCGTCGATGGCCCGCCGGCCGTCGCGGAGGGCGCGCACCGCGCGTTCGGCATAGGGCATGAAGGCCCGGCCCTCGTC
>DATCNF010000011.1:0-1916 GCA_036565325.1 Candidatus Dormiibacterota bacterium
CCTGGGGGGAGGGGGTCTTCCTGATGCCGCCCGCCCTGGTCATCGCCCGGCTCACGTTGCGCGAGGCCCGCCGCCGGCGGCTGCTGCTGATCCTGCTGGTGCTGACGCTGGTCATGGTGGCGGTGACGACCTGGGGCTTCAGCCGGCTGTGGGACATCCGCGTGGACGGCCGCCCGCCGGGCGCCATCTTCGTGCGCACCACGACCTCGCAGCTCATGATCGTGGTCGCCTTCATGTTCACCACCGTGCTCGGCCTCTCGGCCACGGTGGTGGCCTCGCCGTCGATCTCCGGCGACCTGGAGAGCGGTCTTGCGCTCTCCATACTGGCCCGCCCCATCCGGCGCGCCGACCTGCTGCTCGGCAAGTGGCTGGGCTTCGTGGCGATGGTGGTCTTCTACACCGGCGGCGCCGCCTGCCTGGAGATGCTGATGGTGGACTGGGTGACCGGCTACGTACCGCCGCACCCCATGGAGTTCGTCGTCTTCGTGTCGGCGGTGGGGGTCGCGCTGGTCACGCTCAGCATGGCGCTCAGCACTCGGCTGTCGGGACTGGTCGGAGGCGTGATCGCGCTGGTCGGCTTCTTCATGTCCTGGATGGGCGGCATCGTGGGCAGCATCGGCCTGGCGCTCAACAACCAGCCCCTGATCGACGCCGGCACGATCTCACGGCTGATCGTTCCTGCCGACGGGCTCTGGCGGGGCGCGATCTGGGCCCTAGAGCCGGCGCTGGTGATCGCCGGCGTGCGCTCCGCGGGTCCCGGCGCCGCCTCCAATCCGTTCTTCGCGGCCGACCCCCCGCCCACGCCCTACCTGGCCTGGTGCGCGGTCTGGATCCTGGGGCTGCTCGTGCTCGCGGTCTGGAGCCTCAGCAAGCGAGAGGTATAGCCGCCGCTCGGATTGCGTTCGTAACGCATCTTCGCTGCACGCGTTTGACGCGGTGAGGAGTTTGCAGATGAACAGAGCGGTGTTGGTGACGATCTTCGCGGCCAGCGTGGTCCTGGGGGGCGCTGCCTGCGGCGGGGCCAACCCCACCGCGACCGCGGCAACCACCGCGCCGTCGAGCGCGTCATCCGCGGCGCCCTCGGCGGCGCCTTCCGCGGGCGCGAGTGCGGCCCCAGCGGGCGCGCCGTTCGTCTGTGCCGATTCCACCGCGGCAGGCACCCAGCGCGCCAACGTGGTCGCGGTGCGGGCCGACCACAACGTCGGCTTTGACCGCTTCGTGCTCGAGTTCGACGGGCCGGTTCCGGGCTACAGCGTGACGCGGCAGGCGAACGCGAACTTCACCCAGGATGCCAGCGGCCGGCCGGTCACGCTGGAAGGGACCGCCGGGGCACTGGTCCGCCTGGAGCCGGGCAGCAGCCTGGCTTCGGCACCGATGGCGGTCACGCCCCGCTTGACCGTCCTCCGCGAAGGCCGCCAGATCGGGGACTTCGAGGGGGTGGTCCGGTGGGGCCTGGGCCTGGCTACGCCGGCGTGCATGCGCGTCCAGACCCTATCGGCGCCCTCGCGCCTAGTGATCGACTTCCAGACCACCTAGCACTCAGCTACGCGGCGACTTCAGGGTCCGGCCCACGGGCGGGATTCCCGAAGGTGGGCGGCGGCCTGAAGACCATGATCTCGCCGTTGAGCCCGATGGTCATCTTCCAGCCGCCCTCATGCAGCATCCGGTGGTGGAAGTAGCACACGAGGACCTGGTTCGGGAGGTCGCTGCTGCCGCCACGGTTCCAGAAGTGGACGTGGTGAACGACGCGGCCCTGGCGCGCGATCAGGCCCCGGCGCGCAGGCGTTGAGATCACCCGCCGGCTGCGGCCGACCTCGATCACGTTCGACCTGGGGTCGAGGAGGATGCGCCGCACCGAGCAGTCGCACGCCAGGCGCTCGACCGTGCGCTGGGCGATGGGCGGCATGCCCTCGATC
>DATCNF010000012.1:0-3414 GCA_036565325.1 Candidatus Dormiibacterota bacterium
AGCCGACGCCCTGCACGTCGCCGTGCACGACCGCGCGGATGCGTGCCGCCATTTCCGACAGCGTGCCACCATGGCGACCATGACGGCCGTCATCGACACCTCGCGCAGCCCGCGGGCGCGCCTGCGCCCCGTGCCGATCCGGTCGGTCCGGCTCAGCGACGACTTCTGGGAGCCGCGCCGGCAGCTCAACCGGACGGTGAGCCTCCGCGAGCAGCACGCGCAGCTCGAGGAGACCGGGCGCTTCCAGAACCTGCGCGTCGCCGCCGGTCTCGAGCGCGGGAGCAACAGCGGGAAGATCTTCAACGACAGCGACGTCCACAAGTGGATGGAGGCCGCCTGCTGGCAGCTCGCCACCGACGAGGATCCCTGGCTGGGCGAGCGGGTGGACGCCATCCTCGACCTCCTGGAGCAGGTGCAGGAGCCGGATGGCTACCTGTTCGCGCCCTTCATCCGCGGCGCCCGCGGCGCGCGCTGGAGCGACGGCGAGGCCCACGAGCTCTACTGCGCCGGGCATCTCTTCCAGGCGGCGGTCGCGCACCACCGGGTGACCGGCTCCGACCGCGCCCTGTCAATGTCGCGCCGCTTCGCCGATCTCATCTGCGCCACCTTCGGCGAGGGCCGGGGCCAGCTCGACCGGCCGGACGGGCACCCCGAGGTGGAGATGGCGCTGGTCGAGCTCTACCGCGAGACCGGCGAGCGCCGCTACCTCGACCAGGCCGCGTTCCAGATCGACGCCCGCGGCCACAGGCGGCTGGGCGCGCCCTACGCGGGCTGGATCTCCTCCGACTACAACCAGGACCATCGTCCGATCCGCGAGCGCGACCGGCCCGAGGGCCACGCGGTCCGCGAGATGTACTTGATGAGCGGCGTCGCCGACCGCCTGCTCGAGCTGGCGGACCCCGAGCTGGAGGCCGCCCAGCTCCGGATCTGGGAGGCGCTGGCGCGGGGGCAGGTCTACGTGACCGGCGGCGTGGGCGTGCGCGACGTCTCCGAGGCTTTCGGACGGGACTACGAGCTGCCCAGCGAGACGGCCTACGCGGAGACCTGCGCCGCCGTCGCGTTGATCATGTGGAACTGGCGCCTGCTCCAGCTGAGCGGCGAGGCCCGCTTTGCCGACCTCGTAGAGACCGGGCTCTACAACGGGATGCTCTCCGGCGTCTCCCTCGATGCCCGCGAGTACTTCTACGCCAACCCGCTGGCCTGCGACGGCGGCCTCAAGCGCCGGCCCTGGTACCTGGTGGCGTGCTGCCCGCCCAACATCGCGCGCACGCTGGCCTCGCTGCCCGGCTATCTCTTCGGCGCCGGGGATGGAGTCTGGGTGCACCAGTACGCCACCTGCGAGGCCACGGTCGGCTCGGTGGAGCTGGCCGTTCGGACCGGCTACCCCTGGGACGGCGGTGTCCAGGTCGAGGTCCGATCCGGCGGTGACTTTCCGCTGCGGCTGCGGATACCGGCCTGGTGCGCCGGGGCCCGGCTCTCGGTCAACGGCGCGGATGCTTCGGTAGCAGTCGACCCGGGCACATATGCCTCGATCAGCCGCACCTGGCGCGCCGGCGACCTGGTCGAGCTCGCACTGCCGATGCCCGTGCGCAGGCTGGCGGCGCACCCGGGCCTGCTCGAGAACACGGGGCGGATCGCGCTGGCCCGCGGGCCGATCGTCTACTGCGTCGAGCAGGCCGACGTGGGGGGCGCAGACCCCCGCCTGGTGCAGCTCTCGGCCGCGGCCGAGGTGACCCCGCGCACGCGGCCGGACCTCTTGGGCGGCGTGACCGTGCTCGAGACCGATGCGGAGCAGGTGGTGCCCGACCCGGGTTGGGAGGGGGCGCTCTACCGGGAGGCAGGCGGCGTCGCCGCCGCCACGGCCAGGCCGCAGCGCGTCACCGCCATCCCCTACTTCGCCTGGGCCAACCGCGACGCGGGCCGGATGCAGGTCTGGCTGAGGCAGCGGGCGGGCGGCTAGGTCCGGCGATCTCGCGCGCGCAAGCGGAGTTGGGATACAAGCACTAGTCTTGATGTAAGGACTTCAGCTTGCGTTCAGGTAGGCGAGGCCCTTCCACGCTGGGCGGTTGCGACCCCGAACCCCGGGGCGAAGGAGTGAGAATGAAGAGATTCTCAATTGCGGTGCTCGCCGTGTCGCTGGCGCTTCTGACGGGAACCGCCGCTCAGGCAGACAGCTCAGGCGGCGGCACGCAGAAGTTCGGGCCCTTCGCAAGCACCTCCCCGGACGGCGGGACCTGTGCGCCCTGGGCGAATGACACCTTCGATCGCTCCTTCAGCGTGCACGACAACGGTGACGGCACCTTCAAGGTGAGCGAGTACTTCCGCGACGGCACCTTCACCACCACCGGGCCCGCGAGCCCGGGCAGCTGCGAGACCTCGAACCACCACGGTTCCACTGTCAAGCCAGGCATCGTGGGTGACTTTCAGGGTTATCTCTCCGGCACTGTGACCAGCTCCACGTTCGACCCCCAGGGCTGCGCGGGCGGCGTGCAGTGCGCGACCCTGGCCGGCTTCCTGCTGGCCGTCTTCGGCCCGGCCGAGACGTTCACGTGCAACCTCGGGTACGCCGGCTGCGACTTCAATTTCGAATATCACTCCAGCGATCAGTCGCTCGAGTACCACCACTGGCAGGACAAGTCGGACAACCACGGCGGCGAGCAGTTCATCGGCGACATCGCCAACGAGTAGGCATTTGCGCTTGCCGAGCCCCCGGATCGCCCGGGGGCTCCGGTGAGCCAACTCCGGCCCGACGGGGCTTCGACTGGCCTCCGAGGGCGGGGCGCGGACCGGGCCTGCCACCCTGCTGGAGATGACTGCACAGGTTCTGGACTGGAACCAGCCGACCGCGATCGAGGTGGCCATCGAGCGCAAGCTCGAGGTCAGCGAGCTGCCCCCCGCCTCCCTGGAGCGCCTGCGCGCGGTCCGCAGCTCGATCGAGCAGATGCGTCGCGACTGCAAGCGCCTGGCCGCCTTCGCCTAGGTCGAACCGCATTGCTGGCTTGGTGCCGGCGCGGGGGTTCGAACCCCGGACCCTCGGCTTAAAAGCTGGCCCGGGACGCCGTCCGTAGAGGTCCGCGAACGGCCATTTGTATACGATTTCGCGCTTCCAGCGTCCGCCTCGAGCCGCCGCAGTGCGCTCTGTGCCGCGGGTTTGGTGGTCAGTTTGGTGGTCAAACTTCGGGCGCCAGCGTCCCAGTTACGTCTCCCAAGACGGTAACCGATATGACTGGAGCGGCTCGCTTAGGAGCGGCGATGCCAGTCCCAGACGGCCCCAGCGACACTCTCGTAGTCTTCGATCGCCCCGGCGGACTCGGTGCCGAACCAGCGAGTGAACTCCTCGAAGACGATCCGCTGAACGTCGGCGGGCGACGTGGGGTCCGAGAGGCGGGGCAGAATGGTCCGGGCCTCCGGCTC
>DATCNF010000013.1:0-3278 GCA_036565325.1 Candidatus Dormiibacterota bacterium
GCGCTCGCCGGCTGGCCTGGCGCTCGGAAGCGCGGCGCGGACCAGCCCCACCGCCTGGGCGCGCAGGGCCGCGGCCGCGAAGCCCGTGGTCCGCCCGGGCGCGTCGGACCAGGCGGCCAGCTCCAGCACCGCACGGCGGACGTCCATCAGCGCCGGCCGCGACCGCCGGGCCCGGCCGGGCGCAGCCTGGGGCACCGGGAGCTGCGCCAGCAGCCCGCTTTCCAGGATCACGGTGCCCACCTCGTTGGTGGTCTGGTTGGTGCTGCGGTCGAAGAACCACATCCTGCCCAGCGCTCGGGGATCGCGATCGAGCGCGATGGCGAGTGCGGAGTTCATGCAGACCGGGCCGCCGGGGGCACCCCAGCTGCCGGACTTGAGGCCGTACGCGTCCAGGTAGTCGGCGGCGCGGTTGAGGACGGCCGCCAGCTCGAGCTTGTCCATCGGCGCGACAAGGTGGCAGCAGGCTGCGGCGCTGCCACCCCCGACGCGTAAAGACTTACGAAGCCGGCCGGGCAAACCGCCCGCTCAGAGCGGCCAGTGGTTCAGCTTGAGCTGATTGGAGGCCCTGGACTTCAGGACCAGGTACTGGGTCTGCTCAAAGTCGACCCGTCCGCCCAGGCTGGCGATCTTGTCGACGGCGGCGGTCCCGAGGTCGATCGTCACCGTGTAGCCGAGGCTGGCGCCCGGCCTGACCTGCCCCAGGCTGACCTGCCCGGACGCGAGCACGTGCCCGCCGGCGTCGAGCAGCGTGCGGGTGACCGTCACGGCATTGGCAGCCGAGTGCCCGAAGTTCCTGAGGGTCCCGGTCACGGTCACTGTCCCCCCCACCCGCTGGATCGACTCCTGGCTGGTGCCGACGGTGGCTTTCTGGTAGTCGAGCGCCAGGTGGACATACCAGAGGTTGGGCGGGTTGGTGCCGAGGTCGACGGTCACGTTGTAGGCGGCGTCGGCCCCGGCGGCGATGTCCCCCAGGGCCTGGCTCCCGCTGCCGACCTGGTTGCCTCCGGCCGGGTCGCTGGTGGCGACCAGGTTGATGGTCACCTGGGGCGCGATGGCGGTCCCGCCGTTGTGGACGCTCCCGGTGTGCACCGACACGCCGTGGCCGCCCTGGTAAGTGGGGTTGCCCTGGTCCCCGTTCACGGTGAGGATGGGCACGTCCCAGCTCACCTGCGTGCTGAACTGGGCGTCGCCCGGCACCAGGCTGTCGCCGATCGGCAAGCTCACCGTGTACGGCTTTCCGGCGCCGGCCGGGATCGTTTCCAGGCTGACGGTGGCCTGCAGCGGGGGCGCGCTGACGGTGCCGGTCACGACCACGTTCGGCGCGTCGGCAGTACCTCGGTTGGTGGCCTGGCCCGAAATCAGGAAGGCGCCCCCCGAGACCGGCGCGCCGTCGGCGCTTTCCACCAGCGCCGGGCCCCCCGAGGTCACCAGGGCCACGCTCAGGCCGCCGACGACCAGGACGGCCGCGACGCCGCCGGCCAGGAGCAGCCAGTCAGGCCGCCGGATGCGGGGCGACAACATGGCGATCGGATAAAACCACGCCCAGCACGACCGCGGCGGCCAGGATACCCATCAGGAGGGCGGGCGCGATCGCGGCCAGGAAGCACAGCCCCAGGAGCAGCCCGATGGCCGCGATCCGGGGTCGAGACCACAGCCCCCAGACCGCGGACTTGAAGAGCGCGTGGCCGGCCAGGAAAATGGCCGATCCGCCGAGGATCATCAGGGTGGCCGCGAGATCAGCGGACCCCAGCGGGTGCTCGATCAAGCGGTGATCCCCTGCGGCCACCGCGATGATGCCGGCGACCATGACCGGGTGGATCGTGTGGTACGCCGACCGGCCGAGGCGGCCGGGATCGCGTGACCTGGCGATCACGCGGGCGGCCTCGCTGGCACTGCGGTCGAAGTACACCCACCAGAGAGCAACCGACCCGGCGAAGGCGACCACCAGCGCCGCGACCTCGGAGGGCGTGACCGCGGGCAGCGCGGTGAGCGAAGCCCCGATCACGACAATCGACTCGCCGAGGGCGATCAGGATGAAGCCCGAGCAGCGCTCGGCCAGGTGGGAGCCCGAAATGTCCCATTCGCGTGTCTCTGACCGGCCCAGCAGCGGCGTGTAGAAACCGATCTGACTGCCGACCAGGTCGACGGCGATGGCCAGCAGCCAGAGCAGCTCTCGGAGGTGGCCGGCGGCCAGGCCGCCCGCCACTGCCAGCGCGCCGGTGACGATCCCCCAGGCCAGGATCCGCTCGAAGTTGCGGCGCAGACGGTCGCCGCGCAGGGCCGCGATCGCGAAGATCGTGCGGCCGATCCGCATGGCTGCGTAAGCCCCGCCCACAGCCAGCCCGCGAGCGCCGAAGGCGTCGGGCAGCCCGGCCGACATGATGAGGCTCACCAGCATCAGCGCGACCAGGGTCAGCCGCACCGGGAAGCGATCGGGGTCGAGCCAGTTGACCACCCAGGTCGTGTAGATCCAGGCCAGCCAGACCAGCCCAGCAACACCCCGGACTGGAAGACGCCTTCGAAGGTGGCGTGGTCGAGGAGGAAGTGCGAGAGCTGGGTCACCGCGAACGCGTAGACGAGGTCGAAGAAAAGCTCGACGTTGGTGACCCCGCTGGCGGTGGTGGCACGGCGGAGCGAGGCGCGCACGGCGGGAGCAAGGGTATGTCGGTCAAGGATTCGTAACGGCGACCTTCCCGCGCGGCCAGGGCCCGGTCCGGCTAGGTATGCTCACGTCGGCCGCCGTCGCGGCCGGTGGGGCTGTTGGTAACTGACAAGGTTCGGGAGGGAGCCGCTCAACGGCGCGCGCCGGTCCGCAAGCGCGCCGCCAGCCGGGTAAAACCGGTAGCTCTGCAGCGCCCGCTGCTCGAGATCGCCGAGGTCCGCAAGGTGTTCGGGAAGCGGGTGGTGCTGGACCAGCTGACCTTCTCGGCCTCGCTGGGTGAGCTGGTGGCGGTGACGGGGGACTCGGGCGCCGGCAAGAGCACCCTGCTGCGGCTCATCCACGGGCAGCTCCGGCCCGACCGGGGGCGCGTCTGGGTGGACGGTCACCCCCTGCACCGGCGCTTCCTGCGCGGCGTCGAACGGTTGCGCCGCGATTCCGGGTTCATATTCCAGGACCACCGCCTGCTGGCGCGGCTGAACGCACTCGAGAACGTGATCGTGGCGCTGCAGATGGCGCGGCCGGATGTGCCCTACGGCGTGATCCGCCGGGCTGCCCACGAGGCGCTGGAAGCGGTGGGCCTGGCCGAGGACAAGCGGAAATTCCCGGTCGAGCTTTC
>DATCNF010000014.1:0-1945 GCA_036565325.1 Candidatus Dormiibacterota bacterium
GCGCAGCGCCAGGTCGCCGTCGCCGTGCAGGCTGGCCAGGCGGTGCCCGCGGTCGGCGGCGACCCAGCACATCAGCTTCGAGGACGTGAAGTGCTGGGGCTCCCCGCGCACCTCCCAAATGCCGCGGTCGGGCTTCCGCCAGTTGGCGAGAGCGGACTCCACGGCTTTCTTGAGAGTTGGCCAGACGACCTCGGGCAGGTAATCGCGGGAGCGGGTGTGCAGGTAGACCGAGTCCAGGACAGCTCCCCAGACGTCGTTCTGGACCTGCTTGTAAGCGGCGTTGCCGACACGGACCGGCCGGGCGCCGTCGTATCCGCCCAGGTGGTCGAGCGTGTGCTCCTCCAGCTCCCGCTCGCCGCCGATGCCGTACATGATCTGGAGATCGCGGTCGTCCTGGGTGACGTCGGCGATGAAGTAGAAGAAGTCGTTGGCCTCGCGCGCGAAACCCAGCGTGTACAGGCCCCAGAGCATGAAGGTGGCGTCCCGCACCCACGTGTAGCGGTAATCCCAGTTGCGCTCGCCGCCCGGCGTCTCGGGCAGCGAGGTGGTGGCCGCCGCCAGCAGGGCGCCGGTGGGCGCATAGGTCAGGCCCTTCAGGGTCAGCGCGCTGCGCTGCAGGTAGCCCTGCCAGGGGTGCTCCGGGAACTCGCCCCGATTGATCCACTCGCGCCAGAAGTCCGCCGTGCGCTCGACGCGCTTGAACGCCTCCGCCGCATCCTTGGGCGCCGGGTGCTCGGCCCAGAACTCCTCCGATGCCGAGAAGCGCGAGCGCGGCCAGGACAGCGCCGCGAAGGCCTGCTCGCCCTGGCGGAGGGTCTTGGTGGCGTGCGCGCCGGGCCCCTCGAAGCCGACCCGAAGATCGGTGTTCAGGCGCAGGGGCACGTCCTGGTCGCCGCCTTTGGCCACCGCCTCGCCGTAGTCCGGTCCCGAGTACTCCCAGCTGGCGCCCCGGCGGCCGTAGTCGAAGACCGGCTCGCAATCCAGGGCCAGCTCGACGCTGCCCACGATGCAGCGGGCGGTGCGCAGCAGGATGTGCTCGGCCTCGTAGTCGGTCGGCGGCCGGCGATGGGTGCCCGACCGGCGCTGGTCGTGGTACCAGGGGCCGATGCAGAGCGCGTCCCGAACCAACAGCCAGCCCGTGCGCGTGCGCCAGGTGGTCTCCAGGACCAGGGTGCCGGGCAGGTAGCGCCGGCCGGCGGGGACCGAGATCCCGCTGGGGCCGAAACGGAAGCTTCCCGCCGCTCGGTCCAGCATGGCCGCGAACACGCTGCTGCTGTCCGCCCGGGGCAGGCACATCCACTCCACGCGGCCGCTGGGCGCGACCAGCGCGTTGACCTCGCAGTCGGAGAGGAACGCGTAATCGGCGATCGGGGGGAACGGACTGCTGGTGGGCGACGCCAGCGCGGGGGCGGCCGCGGGCGCCGGCTTCGATTGGCCGCCGTTGACGGCGGGCTGCCCGGGGCCTACCTGCGCCGTGGCGCCCTTGCGGGGCATCTGCTTCGCCATCTCAAGCCGGCTTCGCCGCCAGGGCCATCCTACTGGCTGCCGCCACGAATGCCACCGCTCCCAGCGCGATCACGATGACCGCCGGCGAGCTGTGAGCCAGGCCGGCGCCGATCGCCAGCACGACGGCCGGCGCCACCACCGAAGCCAGCAGGCCGGACCAGAGCGGCAGCCGGCCGCTGCTGTAGCGCTGGCGGAGAGCGCGGTAGATCGGGCGGCCGGCGGCCGCGCTCGCCGCCGCCGCCAGGCCCAGGAGGGACCAGGCGCCCCAATCGCCGCCGACCTGCAGCCAGGCCCAGCCCGCCGCGATGCCCGCATAGATCACCAGCACCAGCGCAACCGTGGACGCCACGACCGTGACCAGGCCTCGCTCCGAGCGCTCCCAGTGCAGCGTGTCCTGCTTCGGCACCGGCGCGGCAGCTGCCGGCGTGCCGGCCAGACG
>DATCNF010000015.1:0-2958 GCA_036565325.1 Candidatus Dormiibacterota bacterium
CCGCCACCAGGAGCCCGATGGTGCCGGCCCCCACCACTCCCACGCTGCGGCCGCGAACGCCGCCGGCGCGGCGGACCGCACGCACCGCCACCGAGAGCGGCTCGGCCAGTGCGCCCGCCTCGTCCGAGATTCCATCCGGGAGCACGGCGCACATGGCGGCGGGCACGTTCACCCGCTCGGCCAGGGCGCCGTCGAACATGAGGCCCATCACCGCGAAGTCCGCGCAGAGCTGCGGATCGCCCGCCAGGCAGCGCGCGCACCGCCCGCAGCCGAGCGTGTTCTCCAGGCCCACCCGGTCCCCGACCGCGAACCCGACGCCGGCAGCCGCCGCCAGCACCGTGCCCGCGGCCTCGTGGCCGAGCACCAGCGGGATGCTGGGGACCAGCACCGGCCCGTGGAGCAGCTCGTCGAGATCGGTGCCGCAGATGCCGCACCAGCCGACCGCGACCTGGACCCAGCCCGGCGGGGGTGGCGGCGGCGGCGGGCGCTCCTCGACACGGACCTGGTCTCGCCCGTGGAAGACAGCGGCCAGCATGCCTGCGACTGTATAACCGGGGCATGGCTGCGCTGGTCGGCCGGGCGGTGATCATCGTGCACGAGAACCACACGGTCGACAACTACTTCCGCGGCCTGGCGCCCTACGGCGCCAACGTGGCCGGCAACTGGCCGCTCAGTCCCAACCCGCCGGTGGCCGACCATCCCCACGACCGCCGCGCCTACTTCGACTGGCTGAGCGGCAAGAGCAAGACCGCGCAGCACCTCCAGTTCGACACCGCCGCCGTGCTGCCCTACTACCTGTACCTGGCGATCACCGGCGCCTTCTTCGAGAACCACTGCTCCGGCTTCGGCACCAACTCGACCCCCAACCACATGCTGATCGTGGGCGGCCAGTCGCCGACCCTGCGCAACCCGCCGCGGGGCGGGGCGCCCCCGGTCTGGGACCTCCCCTCCCTGCCCGGCCTGGCCGCCGCCCAGCACCTGGCCTGGAAGTGCTACGCGGGCTCCAGCGGCTACCCCTTCCACTTCTACAAGGAGCTGACCGGGTCCCCCAACCTGGTCAGGAGCGCGGATTTCACGACCGATGCGCAGGCCGGAAAGCTCCCGGCGCTGGCCTTCCTGTACCACGACAGCCCGCTGGACGAGCACCCGCCCGCCAACGTCACCCAGGGCATGAACGCGACCTGGCAGGCCGTGGACGCGGCCGTGAAGGGCGGCGCCTGGAACGACACCGTCTTCCTGCTCACCTACGACGACTGGGGCGGCTACGACGACCACGTGGCCACCCCGGCGGTCGAGTACACGCCCGACAACGTGCAGCTGGCGTACGGCCCGCGGGTCCCGATGATCATGTTCGGCGGGCCCGTGAAGGGCGGGATCGACAGCCGCTGGTGCTCGCACGTGAGCATCACCCGCACCGCGATCCAGCTGCTCGGGCTGCCCGCCCTGGGGGTGCCGCGCGTGGATGCCGACCCGGGACTGGTCGACCGCGTCGATCTCAAGCTCAAGAATCCGCCGCCGCCCGCCTTCGGATCCAGGCTCGTGCAGCCGCCACCGCCCAAACCGACGCCCACGCCCAAGCCCCCGCCACCGGCTCCCATACACGCCGCGGTGCCGGTGCCGCCGCTGGTCCTGAAGGGCGGCGGGACCCTGCCGCCGCCCAACGACGCGCCGTTGCCCAAGCAGCCGAAGCCTCCCGTCAACCGGTAGCCGCGATCCGCTCCACCAGCGCTCGCTGGGCGGGCGTGAAGAAGGGCGGCTCGCCGCCCGCCGCGTTCTCGGCCGCGCGCTCCGGCCTGTGCGTCGCCGTCAGCACCTTGCTCACGCGGGGATCGGAGGCGATCCACTTGAGCACGGCCTGCGCCCAGGCCTCGACCCCCAGCTCGCCCAGCTGCGCCGGTGTCGGGCGGCGGTCCAGGATGCCGCCCTGGAGGGGGCTCATGACGAAGACGCCGATGCCGAGCGCCTCGGCCAGCGGCAGGAGCTCCCGTGAGCGCCAGGTGCCCATCCCGATGGCCGGGACGGAGATGCCGGAGCGGCCCAGGCGGCGGCGTTCCGTGTCTTAGCGCGTGGCATTATCAAACGCACCGCCCATGGCTAGTTCGCCACCTGACACTCGGAAAGACGGAGCCTCGCGGCCCGGCACCGCGCCTGCGCCGCCGACAGTGCCCAACCCGCTGCGGTCGCGTCGCTTCTGGATCGGCTTCGCGCTGCTCCTGCTGCTCAACATCTTCATCACCAACGTCCTCTTCGCGCCCGCCCAACCGGCGTCGGTGACGCTGCCCTACAACGTGTTCATCGACCAGGTCAATGCCGACAACGTGCTCAACGTGACGACCACTGGCGACGCCATCTCAGGGGTCACCAAGACCGCCGTCAAAGAGCCCGGCGGGTCGACCAGCGCGACCCACTTCACGACCCAGCGGCCCTCCTTCGCCAACGACCAGCTGGTTCAACTGCTGCGCGACCACAACGTGACGGTGAACGCCAAGCCCGAGAACCCGCCCCCGCCCCTCTGGGAGACGCTGCTGCTCAGCTTCGGGCCGACCATCCTGATCATCGTGGGCGTCCTCTACCTGATGAGCCGGCTCTCGCGGGCCAGCGGCGCGGGCGGCATCCTGGGCTCCTTCGGCCAGAGCCGGGCCCGCGTCTACGACGCCGAGAAGCCGGGCGCCACCTTCGCCGACGTGGCCGGGATCGACGAGGTCAAGGAGCAGCTCCAGGAGGTCGTCGACTTCCTGCGCGAGCCGCAGAAATACGAGCGCCTGGGCGGCACCGTGCCCAAGGGCGTGCTCCTGATCGGGCCCCCCGGCACCGGCAAGACGCTGCTGGCGCGGGCCGTGGCCGGCGAGGCCAAGGTCGCCTTCTTCAGCCAG
The DNA here is from genome assembly GCA_036565325.1 of Candidatus Dormiibacterota bacterium. Taxonomy (GTDB): domain Bacteria; phylum Chloroflexota; class Dormibacteria; order Dormibacterales; family Dormibacteraceae; genus CF-28. Next base: position 2,874 of record DATCNF010000015.1, read on the forward strand.
TCCGCGTCCGAGTTCGTGGAGGCGATCGTGGGCGTGGGCGCCTCGCGCGTGCGCGACCTCTTCGCCAAGGCGCGCCAGGCGGCGC
>DATCNF010000016.1:0-1976 GCA_036565325.1 Candidatus Dormiibacterota bacterium
GCCATGGCCTGGGCGGCCAACCCGGCGCCCGGCGGTGCCCTGGCGAAGTGCAAGACGGCGCCCCAGGTGGCGCCCCATGTCTACCAGGCGCCGCCGGCGAACTGCATCGACCTCAGCAAGCCCTACTCGGCGACCATGCTCACGACCAAGGGCGACATCACCTTGACGTTCCTGGTCGGCGCCGCCCCCGTCACGGTCAACAACTTCATCGTGCTGGCGGTCAACGGCTCCTTCACGGGGGACCGTTTCTTCAACGTCCAGGACTGGTTCGCGCAGAGCGGAGATCCCACCAACACCGGTCGCGGGGGCCCCGGCTACAACCTGCCCAGCGAGCCCTCGCCATCCGATGCCTGGGTGCCGGGCTCGGTGGGGATGGCGCGCTTCCCGGACGGGATCTCAGGCAGCCAGTTCTTCATCACCAAGCTGGCCTGGCCCGGCGGCAACCCGACCGCCTCCTACAACCACTTCGCGACCGTGACCCTGGGCTTCGACATCGTGGGCCAGCTGACGACCGACGATCGCATCCTCCGCGTAGATGTGAAGAAGGGGTAGGGCGAGGGCTCAGGCATATAATCGCGCCGAGAACCCAGTGTTCAACATCCATCCAGCGTTCCTGATCGTCCTTGTGATCCTGGTCCTGATCATCTTTGGGCCTGGTCGCCTGCCAGAGCTCGGAGGCGCGGTCGGGCGGACCTTGAAGGAGTTCCGAAAGGCCACCAGCGACCTCAAGGACGAGGTCACCCGCTCCGCGAGCACGGAGGAGACGGCCGGTCCGGGCACGGTGGTGCAGGCGCCGCCGGCGCCGGTGGCCAGCACTGCCACCACGGAGCCTGCCAAGGCCGAGGCCGAGCCCAAGAAGAGCTGAGGCCGCACGCGGTGGCCTCCTGACGTGAAGCTCTTCTCGCGTAATCCTCGCGCGTCCGTCCCCGAGCCCGACGACTCGCGGATGACGGTCATCGAGCACCTCGAGGCGCTGCGCAAGGTGCTGATCGTGATCTGCATCGCGTGGGGCGTGGCCACGGTGATCGGCTTCTTCGTAGGCGATGCGGTCTACACCTACGTCGTGCATCGGGCGGGGGTCAAGGAATTGATCCTCATCAACCCCACGGGCGGCTTCTTCGTCCGCTTCAAGGTGGCGATCTACGTCGGATTCGTGATCGCCGCGCCCGTGATCGTGCAGCAGGTGTGGTCCTTCGTGGCGCCCGGGCTGTACCTGCACGAGAGACGCCTGTTCGGGCCGCTGGTCTTCGCCACGCTCTTCTTCTTCGCCCTCGGCATCGGCTTCTCGCTCTACTCGCTGCCACTGATCATCCACGTGCTGACCGGCTTTCTCCCGCCGGACCTGGTCAAGCCAACCTTCGACGCCAACGAGTTTCTCGGGTTCGTGCTCGGCCTGGTGATCGCCTTTGGCATCGTCTTCGAGCTTCCGGTCGTCCTCTACGCATTGGGCCGGATGGGCATCATCAGTTCACGCTGGCTCTGGAAGAACCGGCCCTACTGGGTGATCGGCCTGGGTCTGGGGGCCAACTTCCTGATGCCGGGCGGCGATCCCCTGACGCCGCTCATCCTCTTCGTCCCGCTCTACGTCTTCTACGAGGCGACCGCGCTGCTGTTGCGCGTTTCCGGGCACTAGTGGCGAGGCACGACGGCCGTGAGCCGGGCCAGCTGCGGCCGGTCAAGATCGAGCTCGGCGTCAACGTCCACGCCGAGGGCTCCTGCCTGATCGAGATGGGGCGGACCCGGGTCTGGATCACCGCCACGGTCGACGACCGCGTGCCGCAACACCGGCGGGGCACCGGCCACGGCTGGGTGACCGCCGAGTACTCGATGCTGCCCCGCTCCACCCACGACCGGGGCCAGCGCGAGGCCATGACCGGGCGCATCGGCGGGCGCACCCACGAGATCCAGCGCCTGATCGGCCGCTCCCTGCGCGCGGCCGTGGACATGGGCGCCATCGGCGAGCGCACGATCACCCT
>DATCNF010000017.1:0-6332 GCA_036565325.1 Candidatus Dormiibacterota bacterium
CCGCCATACCAGTCGGCTTCCGAGATGGGCTCCTCGCGGAGCATGCCCACGATCACCCGCTCCACGGTCTCGGACCAGAAGGCGACGTGAGCCAGCATCTCCTTGACCGTCCAGCCGGCCGGCGTCAGGGTGTCGAAGTCGTCGGGCGGGAGGCGGTCGATCTCCTGGCGGAACTCCAGCCAGGCGGCGTCGACCTGGTCCGCGAAGACGTCGGCTTTGCTGGTCACATCAGCCGCGCACGTAATTCAAAGTGTGGTGCGTGAGCAGCTTGCCCTCGAGGTTTCTGCACTCCGCGGTTCCGTAGACCAGCCGCCGTCCCCAGCGCAGCACGGTCGCGCTGCAGTCGAAATCCTCGGTGCGGGCCGGCGACAGGAAGGCGGTATCGAGGTGGCTGGTCGTCGAAGGATCATCGAGCCCCAGCCGGGTCTTCATGGCGCACCAGAATGCAAGGTCGGCCGCCGACATGTAGAACTCGCCGGCCACGATCCCACCCGGCCGCTCCATCTGCGGGCGGAACGGCACCCGCAGCGTGCAGCAGCCGTCCTCCAGGCTGATCACCCGCAGGCCGCGCCCGGCGGTGAACGGGGTTTCCTCGAGCAGCCGCTCGAGCTGGACAGCGGTGACGTTCAAGCCCTACCCTCCGCCCTCCCCGCCGAGCGGGGAGGGGACCGTCGAGCGTCGCGAAACACGGTTCATCCCACCGCCAACAATGCAATCACGGCCACTCCGAAGACGGCGCAGCAGGGCAGCACCAGGCTCCGGTAGAGCGCGAAGTAGGCGGCCCAGGCCGCCCGCAGGCGGTCGAGCCGGCGGCCGGCCCCGAAGACCAGCGCCGAGTAGATGGGCAGGGCGGCGCCGGTGTTGAGGGTCAGCGCCAGCAGCACGATCCCCCCGCCTACACCCAGCCAGCCGGCCAGGGGCGCCGAAGGCCCAAACCCCGCCTGCGCGCCCCAGAGCAGCCCGGCGGCCAGCAGCAGTGCGAGCTCGGGGAGCCCGAGCAGAAAGAAGGCCGCGAAGTTGACCACCAGCAGCGCGAGGGCCAGGGCCAGGGCCGCGGTCAGCCCGGCCAGGGCCGCGGCCGCCAGGTTGACCCCGCCACGAAGGTGGACGGCCGGCGGACCGAATCCGCCGGCGGGCCCCGATCCGATCACATGGCCGCCCCCCAGCGCCAACCGGAGGTCGGCCCAGCTGTGGACGCCGAGCGCGGCGGAGAGCACGGCGCCCGCGCCGGCGGCGACCAGCACCACCAGGAAGGCGCTGCCGAGGGCGCCCGCGTGCGGGCGGACCGAGATCCCTCCGAACCAGCGGGCGCGCTCCCGCCGCCGCGTCAGACCGGCGTCCAGCAGCCGCTCGCGGTCGAAGCTGGCGCCCACCAGGATGGTGAGCGCGATGCAGGCCCCCAGCGGGAGCAGGAGCGAGAGGGGCGCCAGCGGCGACCCCACCACGAACAGCGCCAGGGGAAGGTCGGCGACTGCAGCCGAGACCGGCGAGAGCAGGAACGACCAGGCGCCGCCGGCCGCGCCCTCGCGCGGGAAGAGCAGGAACCCGAGCATCCGGCCCATCGCCGCCCAGTACGCGGTGACCAGCGCCACCAGCGCGAAGACGGGCAGCAGCGGCCAGGGCGCCGTCCGCCCGAAGAGCGCGAGCAGCGCCATCCCGCCCGCCATCCAGGCCGTGACCCAGACCAGGCTGACAACGGCCCCCGGCAGCACCTCCATCCAGACCAGGGAGGGATCGTCGAGCGGCGCATAGAGCAGCACCTCCAGCGAGCCCTGTGCCTTCTCCCACCAGATGCCGATCGAGGTCTTGATCGACTCCAGGAGCGCGAAGGTCATGAAGAAGAGCGGCAGCAGGAGACCGGCGTCCAGGCTCCCGCGGCCGAGCCGGGAGGCGAAGGCGCCGCCGGTGGGCAGGGAGCCGAAAAGCGACGCGCCGGCGATCAGCAGCAGAACGAAACCGTTCAGGTAGAGCACCCAGGAGAGGTCCCCGCGCCGCCACCAGGAGCTGACGTAGAACGGCAGCAGGTGGCGCAGTAGCGGCGGCTGGCCGCGCAGCGAGGCCAGCATCCGCAGGGGCCGGATGCCTTCCCCGGCCCCCGCCCGGCCCTGCGGGCCGACCTCCCCGCTGGGGAGGTGGACTGGGCCGGCCATCGCCTTCAGGTAGATGGACTCCAGCGTCGGCGGCTGCTCCTCCAGCCGGTGGAAGGGCGCCCCGGCCGCCGCCAGCCGCGCCTGGAGATCAGCGGCGAAGGCACCGGCGCGGCGGTCGTCCCAGGCCCAGGGCAGGGTGAAGGCGAGCTCGTGCGTCTGCAGCGTGGCATCCGCGCCGGTCTCCGCGCGCAGCCACGCCAGCAGCTCCCGGGGCGAGCGCGGGGACGCGGATAGCCGGGCAGCCTGCCGGCGGCCGTCGTGCGCCGCCCGGCGCAGGGCGTCCACGGTGCCCTCCGTGATGATCCCGCCTTGGCGCATGATCGCCACCCGGTCGGCCATCAGCTCCGCCTCGCCCAGGATGTGGGTGGTCACCACCAGCGCCGCTCCGCGGTCCCGCTGCTCCGCCAGGTAGGCCCGCATCTCGGCGGCCGCCACCGGGTCGAGGCCCGACGTGGGCTCGTCGCAGAACAGCCAGTCGGGGGCGTGGAGGGTGGCCCGGATCAGCGCCACCTTCTGCGCCATGCCGCGGGAGAAGGTGGCCAGCGGCCGGCCCTGCTCGGCGACCAGGTCGAAGCGCTCGAGCAGCTCCGCGATGCGTCTCGAGCGCTCCGGCTCCGCCACGCCGTACAGGCGGCCGAAGTGATCCAGGTACTCGAGCGCGGTGTTGCGGCCGTAGAGGCGGGCCTGGTCGGGCACCACGCCCAGCCTGCGGCGCAAGGCGTCCACGTCCCCGGGCAGTGAAAGAGCGCCGAAGCGGATGGCGCCCGCGTCGGGGCGCAGCACGCCGCCGGCGCAGCGCAGCGTGGTCGACTTGCCGGCCCCGTTCTGGCCGAGCAGGACCAGGATTTCCCCGGGCCGGACCCGCAGGTCGACGCCCCGCACGGCGTGCACGGCCCCGAACGCCTTTTCGAGACCGAGGATGGAAACCACCGGCGAAAGGGTAGACTCTCTCTTAGGAACCTCTCCGGAGGCTCCAGTGCGTCCGTGCTCGTTTCCCTCGACAGGTCGCGGCAGAACAACGTAACAAGAGGGAAAGGAGCTTTTTTTGTCGACATTTGCTGAACTGGGCGTAAACGCCCGCACCCTGGCTGCCCTGGCGCGCCAGGGCATCACCGAACCGGTAATCGTCCAGGCCGACGCCGTGCCCGCCCTCCTCGACGGGGACGACGTGGTCATCGAGGCGCCGACCGGTTCCGGGAAGAGCCTCGCCTTCCTGCTGCCCATGGTGGATCGCCTGCTCGACCGGGCCGGCCCGGGACCCCGGGCCCTGATCGTCACCCCCACCCGCGAGCTGGCCATCCAGGTCGAGCGGGTATTCGTATCCCTGGAGTCGGGCCTCAAGTGCGCCCTCCTGTACGGGGGCGTCGGATACGCCACCCAGACCCTCGCCCTCAAGCACCATCCTGACGTCGTGATCGGCACGCCCGGCCGCATCCTCGACATGGTGGGCAAGCGCCTGCTGGCGCTCAGCCGCGTCGAGTACGCGGTCCTGGACGAGGCGGACGAGATGCTGGACGCGGGCTTTGCGCCCGACGTCGAGCGCATCCTCGCCCAGACCTACGAGCCGCAGATGGTGCTGGCCTCGGCCACCATGCCCGACTGGGTGGCCCGCCTGATGCAGAAGCACATGCAGGACCCGGTGCACGTCAAGACCGCGCTCGACGAGGAGTCGAAGCTCGAGCACGGTGTGCTGCGCGTCAGGCGCGACGACAAGGTGCAGGTCCTCAGCAAGCTGCTGAAGATCCATCCCGGGGCGGCGATCGTCTTCGGCCGCACCAAGCACGGCGTGCGCAAGCTGCACCGCGACCTGGCCCGCATGGGTAACGATGCCGTGCTGCTCCAGGGCGACCTCGCCCAGAGCGCGCGCGACCGGGCCATGGACCACTTCCGCTCCGGCCGCAGCAAGCTGCTGGTCGCCACCAACGTGGCGGCGCGCGGCCTCGACATCAGCCAGGTCAGCCTGATCGTGAACTTCGACCTGCCCGACACCGCGCAGTGGCTCACCCACCGCGTGGGCCGGACGGCCCGCAACGGCGCCGAGGGCTGGGCGATCACGTTCGTCACGCCCGAGGACTCCACGCTCTGGAGCCGGCTGCGCCGTGAGGGTGCGCCCGAGCTGCCCGAGCTGGACGGCGAGGCTCTGCTCGAGCTCGGCCAGTGGCGCTATCGCGATGCGATGGCGCCGGCCGCCGGCAACGGTCAGGGCCCGGGATCGAGTTCGGGGTCGCGACGGCGGCGGGGCGGCCGCCGGCGCTCGGGCCGACCGCAGGCGATCTCGGCCTAACCCCCCCTCCAACCTTCCCCCGCGACGCGGGGGGAGGCCGTCTAGGATGGCCGCAGAAGTGGAGGCGCCGGCCAGTGCGTTTCGGCAGCAGCTCGAGTCGCTCTACTCGATCTCGATCGAGATCGCGCGCCTCCACGAGCTGCCGCAGGTGCTGGATCGCGCTCTCGGCAACTGCTTGGACCTCACGCAATCGGCGTTCGGGTTCATCGGGCTGCTCAACGGCAGCCAGGAGATGGACGTGGCCGCCATCAAGGGCTTCGAGCCTTCCGACCCGCGGTTCTACGAGAACTTCCGGCTGATCCCGGTGCGGCCCAGCGTCTTCGGAGTGGTGATCATCGATGGCCACTCCAACATCTCCAACGACGTGCTCCATGACCCCAAGCGGGTGGGCCAGCCCCGCGGCCATCCGCCGGTCCGCACCTTCATGGGCGTGCCGTTGCAGGTCGGCGAGCGGGTGATCGGGATGATCGGGGTGGCCAACAAGCCGAGCGGCTACACGCCGGACGAGGAGCGGCTGCTGTCCACGTTCGCCAACCAGGTCGCCGTGGCCATCGAGAACGCGCGGCTCTACGAGGACCAGCGGCGGATGATCGACGAGCTGGCGGAGCTGCACCGCGACCTGAGCCAGGCCGAGCGCGAGCAGGTGCTCCGAGAGGAGCGTGTGCGAATCGCCGCCGAGCTCCACGACCGGATCGAGCAGGGCATCTTCACGCTCGGCCTCAAGGTCAATGCGATCCTGGAGCAGGAACCGGTGACCGAGCCCATCGCCACCGGCCTGCGCGACGTCAGGCAGCTCGCGATCCACACCTCGGAGGCGGTTCGCGAGGCCGTCTTCGCCCTCTCCCTACCGCGGCTGGCGGCGGACGGGCTGCTCTCGGAGCTCCGGCGCCTGGTCCGGGAGGCCGGCCAGTCCGCGGACCTGGAGGCCGACCTGGTCGTGAGCGGCAAACCGCTGCCGCTGGGCGCGGAGTCGGAACAGATCCTCTACCAGGTGGCTCGCGAAGCCCTCGCCAACGTGGTCCGGCACGCCCGAGCCAAGCGCGTGTTGGTCAGCCTCCGCTACTCCGACGAGCACGTCGACCTGGTCATCCAGGACGATGGCGTAGGCGCGTCCGAGCAGATCCTGAAGCACTACAAGGACAGCGGCACCCACTTCGGGATGAAAGGCAGCCGCCGCCAGGTCGAGGAGCGGGGCGGGAGCTTCGACGTCGGCAACGGCGAGGAGAGCGGCCTAGCGGTTCGGGCTCGGCTGCCAGTCGGAGCCTGATGCTCGCCGAGCGGATACGGGTCTTGATCGTCGACGACCACGAGATGGTTCGGGAGGGCCTGATGGCCATGATCCGGCCCGAGCCGGACCTCGAGGTGGTCGGCCAGACCGGCCTGGGGGCGGCGGTCGCCGAGCTGGTGGAGAGCAGCCGTCCGGACGTGGTGCTGCTCGACGCCCGCCTGCCCGACGTCAGCGGCGTGGAGGTATGCCGCCGGCTGACGCGCGCGCATCCCGAGGTCGCGGTCGTGATCCTGACCACCTTCACCGACGCCGAGCTGGTCCAGGAGTGCCTGGACGCGGGCGCGCGTGGCTACGTGGTGAAGGACGTCGAGCGCTTCAGCCTGAAAGAGAGCATTCGCGCGGTCCATCGGGGCCAGGCGGTGCTGGCGCCCCAGGTGGCGAGCCAGGTTATCGAGCGCGTCCGGAGCGCCCGCTCGGACGAGCGCCGGTCCGCGGCGCTGAACGGCTCCCAGGTCGCGATCCTCCGTCTCATCAGCCGCGGCCACTCCAACCGGGAGATCGCCGCCGAGGTCCACCTCAGCGAGAACACCGTGAAGAGCCACATCCAGGAGATCTTCCGGAAGCTAGGGGTCCGCAACCGTGTCGAGGCCGCCATCCTGGCCGGCAAATC
>DATCNF010000018.1:0-4075 GCA_036565325.1 Candidatus Dormiibacterota bacterium
GGCCGAAGCCCGGCACCGGACCAGCCGCCTCGCGTACTGCCACTGCGCGATCGAGCAGGACGACGGGACGGTGGTGGCCGAAGGCCGGGCGGTGATCTATTTCGTGAAGGTCGAGGCGGCGGGCGAGAACCCCGGATAACCCGGGATATCCCTCGTCGTGCCGCCCGCACACCCGGGATGACCCGGGATATCCGTCGCCGTCCGGCGCCTAGCCGAGGCGGGGCAGGCGGACCGCCGACCAGTGAGCGCCGCCATCGAGTGTCCGGAGCAGGAGCGCATCGGCGTCGGCGGCCGGCGAGCTCCAGCCGGCCGACCAGGCCTCGCCGCCGTTGGCGGCCTGCAGTGAGCCGAGCACCGCGCTGCCGGGCAGCGCCGCGTCCTTGAGGTCCCAGTGCTGGCCGCCGTCGCTGGTCGTCCAGAGCTGGCGCCCGTCCGCCAGCCACCAGCGATCCTCGCCCAGCAGGGCGGTGGGCTGGACCCGGAACGGGTGGCCGGGATCGGGCAGCGACCTCGCCTCCCAGGTCCGGCCCTGGTCGGCGGAGAGAAAAATCCAACCCACGGGCTGCAACCGAGCCGGCTCGTCGAGGCGAACGCTGGCGAACTCGACGGCCGAGGCGGAGAAGGACTGGACCTCGGTGGTGGCGGCCGCGCGGGCCAGCGCCGGTCGCGGAGGGCCGATGTCGGGCAACTCGATCGGTGACCAATCCGCGCCCCCGTCCCCGGTCCCGAAGAGGCGCAGCGAGCCGTCCGGCTCGGCGGCCGCCAGGAAGCCGCGCTCGGGGGTGAGGAAGGTGAGCGGGCCCTTGACGCCGGCCCAGGGCAGCCCGTGGCCGGCGTCCGGGGAGGCGGCGTTCATGCGCCAGAGCAGCTGCCAGGTCCGGCCGCCGTCGACCGTGCGCGTGAGAGCGGTGCCCTGAGGGCTGTTGGAGGCGGCCTGGGTCAGGAACCAGCCGTGCTGGCGATCGAGGAACCAGGCCGTGCCCACCGCCGGCTGGTCGGGCAGCCGGAGGTCGTGCCAGGTGGCGGCGCCGTCGTCGGTCCCGAGCAATGAGCCGCGCCCGTCGGACTGGTCCCGCGCCAGCTGGACCATGCCGTGGTCGGCGTCGAACACGCGCAGCCAGGTCACGTAGGCGCTGGGCACCTGGAGTGAGAGTCGGGTCCAGCTGCCACCTCCGTCGTGGGTGGCGAAAAGCTCCGAGCGGCCGCTGGCGGTGTCCTGGCGGCGCACCGCGACCCACCCGTTACGGGAGTCGGCGAACTGCCAGGACTGGATCGTGATCTGGGCCGCCGGCGGGGTCACGTAGGGCGGACGCATGACCGGCCGCAGGTAGGCGAAGGCGATCACCGCCACGCCCACCAGCGCGGCCGCGATCAGCGCGGCCCCGCGCAGCTCGCGGGGGCGGACCAGCCGCAGGTCGTCAACCAAGACGGGGAACCTTGACCGCGGCCCACTGGAAGCCTCCGTCAGTCGTGCGCAGCAGCACCGGACCACCCTGACCATAGGTCAGCGACCAGCCGTCGGTGGTGCTCGTGAACCGCACCTCGCCGAACTGCAGGCCGCCGGGCCGGCGGGTGGCGAGGCTGGTCCAGTTCTGACCGCCGTCGGCCGTCGACCAGAGAATCGTGGCACCGCGCGCGAACCAGTGGTCGTGATCGACAAAAGCGGGAATCGAGGCCTGGTCGACCGTGGGCAGATCCGGCAGTGCGGGCCTGGGTGCCTCCCAGGTCTGGCCGCCGTCAGGGCTCGGGTAGACCGCCGGCAGAACGGACTTCCGGGTCATGTCGCCGGCCACCAACATGGCGCTCGGTCCAGCGAACACCATGGTTATGACAGCGCTGCCGATTGGCAATGGCAGCGCCACCCGGGACCAGTTCTGTCCGGCGTCACGCGTCCGGTAGATCGCTCCGACCGCTACTGCCCAGCCTTCGAGGGCGTCGTGGAAAGCCAGCAAGCGACCGAACTCTGGGAGGCCGTTGGCGGCAAGCGGCTGCCAGCTGCGAGCACCGTCGATGCTCGCGTAGCGGCCGTCGACAGCGAAGAGATAGGCGTGGTCGGGCCCCGCCAGGGTGATCTCGCCAGGTGCGAACTGCACCGGCGGAACCTCCGCGCGGCGCCAGCCCTGCCCGCCGTCGGCGGTGTAGAGCAGGCCTGAACGCCCGGCTGCGTCGCGCACCTGGACGGCTCCGGCGCGGGCGTCGAAGAAGTGGAAGGTGAAGGCCTGAACGTTGCCCAAGGAGGCCAGGGCGCGCCAGTGGGCGCCCCCGTCCCCGGTTGCGAAGAGGCGGCCGATGGGATCGGTCTGGCTGTTGAGCAGCACCCAGCCATGGTCGCGGTCCGAGAACTGCCAGTCGGTCACATCCGCCGGCAACGGCGGGGTGTTGGCCGGCACCGGTGCCGTCGGGGGCCGCAGCCAGTACAGCGCGGCCACCGCCACCAGCAGGCCCGCGACGCCGATCAGGGCCAGCCCGCGCCGGGCTCGGGGGTTCAGGCGGTCGCCCACGGTCCCCCTACCGGCGTCCAGGTCGCGCCGCCGTCCACGGTGCGCAGGACGCGGCTCGCGAAGGGCACGTTGAGGACACCGCCCAGCGCCCAGCCATGATCGGGGTCGAGGTAACTGGTATTTCCCAGCCAGGCGCCGGCAGGCAGCCGGGTGGCCACCGGCTGCCAGGTCTGGCCGCCGTCATCCGTTCGCCAGACCTCGTAGTGGGAGATCGCGCGCCAGTGGCGCGCATCGGCGAAAGCGACATCGATGATCCCCGCCGCGGGCACCTCCACGATGCGGCTCCAGGTGGCGCCTCCGTCGGTGCTGACGGCGACGCGCCAGGCCAGGTAGCCCTGGCCCGGCGGGCCCTGAAGGGTGGAGCTGTACTCGATCACGGCGCCTTGGGCGACCCGGACGCGCGACGGGGAATCGAGATTGGGGGCCGGCACCGGCGCCCAGTTCTCGCCACCGTCGATCGTGGCCAGCACCGTCAGGTCGGTCACCATCCAGCCATGCAGCGGGTCGGCGAAGACCGGGAGCTGGGCGCTGCCAGAGGTCTCGTGCCAGATCTCCTGCCACGTCCGGCCGCCGTCCTGGGTGCGGTACATGTCACGCGGCAGATCGGTTCCGCTGAGAGCTTCCAGATTCAGGTACCAGCCGTGGTCGGCGTCGAGGAACCAGGCGGCGCCCGCGAACCGCTGGCCGGGCGGCAACTGCCTCGCCTCCCAGGTGCGCCCACCGTCGGCGCTGGCGAGCAGGCTGCCCGTGGTGGCACCGAAGCCGTGCAGCACATCGACGAAGTGGATGTCGGCGGTCGGCGGCAGGCCAAAGCGGCGCCAGTCCTGGCCAGCATCAGTGGTCGCGTACCCGACGAACTGGATCGGCGACTCGGTGGTCTGGGTGAGCACGAAGGCGGTGGCCGCCGAAAGGAGCTGAACGCTCGTGACCTGGGTGAAGGCGCGGTAATTGGGCGGCGCCGGCGCGAGGCGCGTCCAGGGGTGCAGCCAGGCGAGCGAGGCGCCGGCGATCACCACCAGCGCGACGCCGACGCGGGCCGCCGCGACCCGATGCCCGCCCACGGCGCGATGCTATGGCGTCATGGTCCGCGACGCTACCGCCGAAGACGCGGAGGCCCTGGCGCTGGTGCACGCCACCTCCTGGCGTGAGACCTACACCGGCCTGCTCCGGGAGTCCGTGATCGCCAACTTCGCCTATGAGCGCACCCTCGCCCGCTGGCGGGAACGGCTGCCCACGACGCCGCCCCAGGCCGTGCTGGTCTGGGACGACCCGCCGGCGGGCTACGTCTACTGCGGCCGTGAGCGGGAGGGCGATCCGTCGTACCGCGGCGAGGTCTACGCGATCTACATCCCGGCCGCGCGGCACGGGCAGGGCGGCGGGCGGGCCCTGATGTCGGCGGCCGCCAGACGCCTGGCGGAGGCGGGGATGACCTCGATGCTGGTCTGGGTCTTGCGCGAAAACCAAAGCGCGCGGGCGTTCTACGAGCGGCTCGGAGGCGTCTTTTTGCGCGAGAAGCCCCTCGGCTGGCCGGGCAGTGAGGACGCTGTCGAGGTCGCCTACGGTTCGGCCGACAC
>DATCNF010000019.1:0-2912 GCA_036565325.1 Candidatus Dormiibacterota bacterium
GGCCCGGCGCCGGCCGCAGCCGCACCAGCTGCCCGCGGCTGGGCCAGACCGGGATCTCGATGCCAAAGCTTGCCCCCAGGTCGGCGCTCCAGGGCCCCGCGGCCAGCACCACCACGTCGGCCGGCTCGAGGTCGCTCGGCGAGGTGATCCGCACCCCTTCGCGGAGCTCGGCGCCGCGCTGAACCGCGGCCTGGGCCAGCGCTCGCGTGAGCAGCGGGGGTGTCACCTGGCTCTCCGGGAACAGGACCGCTCCCCGGCAGTCGGGGTGCAGGCCGGGCTCCAGGCCGCGCAGCTCGAAGGCGTCCAGCCAGCGGCCGCCCGCGCGCTTCAGCAATGCCTCCTCTTCGGGATCGAAGGCCGGCGTCAGGCTGTCCATGTCGTGGAACTGGACGTCGATGCCGGTCTCCGCGAGCAGGCGGGCGGCGAGCTCCGGGAACAGGCGCAGGCTGCGCGCCCCCGCGTCCAGCAAGGGGGGTGGGCGGGGGGAAGGGCTTTGCCCGGCCCGCCCAAGGGGGGACGTCCCCCCACTCTTTCTCGACTCGGAGTAGGGCGCCAGCAGCCCGGCGGCGGCACCGGAGGCGTGGGCGCCGACGCGATCGCGCTCATAGACGGTGACCTGGTGACCGCCCCGCTGCAGGCGCTCGGCGACCGCGCAGCCGATCACCCCGGCGCCCACCACCGCGACCCGCATGGCTCCTACTCTGCCGTGACCGCCCGGGGAATGCCCTCCGGCTCGTAGATCGCGGGCGGCTCGATCCCGAAGGAGTCGGCCAGCCGCACGAAGAGGCTGAAGAGGGCCGCGTCGTAGACCGCCTCCGCGATCTGCTCGTCGGTCCAGCCCAGGTCGCGCAGCTCCTGGACCTGCTCGTCCGTGACCTTGTAGGCGTGCTGGCTGATCGTCCCGACGAACTCCAGCAGCTTGTGCTCGCCCGGCCCCAGGTTGGCGGCGTCGAGATCACCGGCCCGCAGCGCGCTCGCCGCTTCGCTGTACTGCTCGCCCTGCAACTGCAGGAACCACGTGTGCGAGCTGAGTCAATAGCGGCAGCGGTTGAGGGCGGAGACGTGGGAAGCCACCATCTCGTGCTGCGCGCGGCTGAGGGCGCCGTCCTGGAAGTGCAGCGTATTCACGGCCTGCCGGATGGCGGCCATGAAATCGGGGCGCAGGCTCATGGTCTGGATGATCGGAGGCACGATCTTGAGCACGCTGTCGGCCTTGGCCTCGGCGTACTGGACCGCCAGCGGGCCGGTCGCCTGGTCGTCGGGGACGCTCTTGATGCGCATGGCGGGAACGTTAAAGCCCTTGTCCTTCGAACATCTGTTCGCTAGAATGAGCCCGGCCTCCAGCCCCCGCTGCGTGTCTTTCCCGGAGGCGACACCCAGGAAAGATGCAAGAGAGCACAGCTCAGCTTCAGCACGCCATCGACCAGGTCCACCTGCGCTTCGGCGAGCAGGCGCTGCTCCGCGCCACCCGCCTCCCGCCGGCCGAGCCCTGGCCCAGCGGCCTGGCCGAGATCGACCGGCTGACCGGCATCCGCGGCCTGCCCAAGGGCCGCCTCAGCGTCCTCCAGGGCCCAACCGGCAGCGGCAAGCTCACGCTGGCGCTGGCCCTCCTGGCCCGGGCCACCCGCGAGCTGGCCCAGTCCGTGGTGATCGACCACCGGGTCGGCTTCGACCCCTGGGCGATGGCGCCCATGAACCCCGACCTGCGCGGGCTGGCACTGGTCAAGCCCCCCGACGCCGAAACCGCCGGCGAAGCGGCGGTGGCGCTGGCGCGGGCGGGCGCCGGGTTCCTGCTCGTGCTCGGTGAGCTGCCCGAGAACGCCCTCTCCCCGCTGGAATCCGCCGCCGCCCGCTCCGGCTCGCTGGTGGTGGCCTGTGCCAACGCGCGCGACGCGGCCCTCGCCCACGCCTCCAGCCTCACGTTCGGCCTCGAGCGCGCGGGCTGGATCTACGAACGCGACCAGCTGGCCGGCCTGCGCACGCGGGTGACCTGCCTCAAGAACAAGCTGGCCGCCCCCGGCGCCGCCACCGAGCTGGACATCCGCTACCCGCTGGGAGCCGAGAGGTTCCCTGAAAAGCCGCTGGCAATCGTGTTCAACGAAGGAGTCAAACCATGGGTGGTCCGTACTGCTGTGGGCTGATCCCCCACCTCGAGCTGGCCCATCATCCGCAGCTCATCGGCCAGCCGCTGGTGGTCGGCTACTGGGGCGCGGGCGCGCATGTCCTGGCCTGTTCCGAGGCGGCGGCCGAGGCCGGTGTGAGGCCTGGCATCACCATGCGCAACGCCGAGCATCTCTGCCCGGCCGCCTTCGTCGCCGAGCCCCGGCCCGGCGCCACCATCCGCCTGCGCGAGCGCCTCTCGGCGGCTCTCTACGACCTGGCGCCCGAGCTCGAGGTCCGCTACGACGGCACCTGCTGGATCTGCCTCGAGGGCCTGCCCGCGCAGCACAAGTCCCTGGCCGTGCGCGAGCTGCGGGCGCGGCTCCAGCAGGCCACCGGCTTCGACCCCCGGCTGGGCGTCGCGCCCGGCCCCTTCAGCGCCCGCCTGGCTGCCCGGCGCGCCCAGCCCGGGCGGGTCCTGCGCGTCGAAGACGCGGCCCGCTTCCTGGCCCCGCTCCCCACCTCCGACCTCGACCTCGACCCCGAGCTCATGGATCGCCTCGAGCTGCTTGGCCTGCGCACCCTGGGCGCGGTGGCCGCCATCGGCCCCCGCCGCCTGGAATCGCAGCTCGGCCCTCCCGGCCGCCATGCCGTCCTCCTCGCCCGCGGCGAGGACCCCGACCCGCTCGCAGCCTGGCAGCCGCCGCGCTGCATGTCCGCCGAGCGCCAGCTGGAGCCGCCGGTCGAGGACCGCGAAGCCCTGCTCTTGATCGCCCGCGGCCTCTGCGGCGACCTCGCGGCCGAGCTCGGAC
>DATCNF010000020.1:0-3113 GCA_036565325.1 Candidatus Dormiibacterota bacterium
GCGGGCTGCTGGTCGGCAAGGCGACCCTCAACATCCTGTGGCCGGAAGGCGGCACCCTGCTGCGGCGTTCGATCGTCGGCTACGCGGTGGGCGCGCTCTACGTGGCCGTCGCGATCGCCGCCATCCACGTCCTGACTTAGGCCGCCGCGGCTGTCGTGCAGCCCCCGCCACGGTCGCGCTCAATCCGCCGGCGAGCGCTGGTCGCCGCCATGCTGATCGTCGCAGTTGCCCTCGCGCTGATCACTATCGCCCTCGTGCGCGATTCTGCGGCCCGGGCCGGTAGGCCCGGCCAGGCCGCCTCGTCCGCGCTCACCGCCATCCCCGTGCCGCGGGGGATTCTCCTCTATCAAGCGGCGCTTGACGGCTCCGGGAGCGAGCTCACAGACCGCTACCAGATCGGCGACGCCTCCGCGTCGGCGATCCGGACTCCCGCCGGCGCGCTCGAGTTCTCGGTTCTGAAGGCCCGAGGCAATGCCGGCGCGGGCCTCAAGTTCAACGCGCCGGCCCGCTACCTGGCCGAGATCCAGCTGGCTGCCACGCCCGGGGCATCGCTGCATTTCTGGTGGACCATCCGCACCGGCAGTCCTTCTCCGCCGCCGGGCAACCACATCGTCGATCTCGACACTGCGCGGGGGACGGCCCAGCTCATCTATTTCGAACCGGTGCCTGCCAATTCCAGCACTGGGGCCACGCCGCCCGAGGCGCTCGCTTCTGTGGTGAACGTGAGCGGTCTTCAGGCCGGCAAGACACTGACGCTCGACGCGCTCCTGGATGCGCCGCTCTACCGTCTGCACGTCGGTGGCTATGCCATCAGCGAAGCTCACGACGATCGCATCGGTCCCACTCCGACGCTCGGCTTTGCGGCCTTCGGACAAGGCGGGACCGTGCGCCTCACCGCGGTCAGCATCTTCGCCCTCGCCGCCTGAAGCCAGAGCGGAATCCCAGGCCGCCCGAGGGCGGTTCCTAGACTTGTCGATGTTGATCCCGCGCACGGACGTCCGCGACATCACGGGCCTGATCGGCAACACGCCCCTGCTGCGCATCCGCCTCTTCGAAGCCGAATTCCCGGGCCTCGAGGTCTACGCCAAGGCCGAGTGGTTCAACCCCGGGGGCTCGGTCAAGGACCGGGCCGCCCTGGCCATGATCGAGGACGGCGAGCGGCGCGGCGCTCTCACCCACGACAAGACGCTCATCGACTCGACTTCCGGGAACACCGGCATCGCGTACGCGATGGTGGCGGCGGCCAAGGGCTACGGGGTCACGCTGGTGATGCCGGAGAACGTGAGCGCCGAGCGCAAGGCGCTGGTCCTTGCCTACGGCGCCGAGATCGTGTACTCGGATGGGATGGAGGGCTCGGACGGAGCCATCCGGCTCTGCCGCGAGCTGATCGCCGGCGACCCCGGCCGCTACTTCTACCCTGACCAGTACAACAACCCGGCCAACCCCGGGGCCCACTACGACGGCACCGGGGTGGAGATCCTGGAGCAGACCGACGGCCGCGTCACCCACTTCGTGGCCGGGCTGGGGACCACCGGCACCTTCACCGGCACCGCCCGCCGCCTCAAGCGCCACGATGCCTCGATCCGGACCATCGCGGTCCAGCCCGACGACGCCTTCCACGGGCTGGAGGGCCTGAAGCACCTGCCGACCTCGATCGTGCCCGGCATCTGGGACCCGACGACTGCCGACGAGGTGTGGGGCGCGCCCACGGAACCGGCCTACGACCTGGCCCGCGGGCTGGCCCGCAGCGAGGGCCTGCTGGTCGGCCACTCGAGCGGCTCGGTGCTCTGGGCGATCCGACGCCTGGCCGAGTCCGGGGTACAGAAAGGGGTCGTGGTGACCATCTTTCCGGACGGCGGCGACCGCTATCTCTCGACCGGTCTCTACCAGCGCCGCCCCGTTCAGAAATGAAGATCCGGAAGCCGGCACTGGAGGAGGTGCACAGCCACGCCTCTGAGGGCTATCCGTACGAGATCTGCGGCCTCCTGCTGGGACACGGTCTCGAGGTCACCGGGGTGCGCCGGGCCACCAACATCGAGAAGGAGAACCCGGAGACTCGCTACACCATCGATCCCCGGGACCAGCTGCGCATCCAGCGCGAAGCCGACGACCTCGGCCTCGACGTGGTGGGGTACTACCACAGCCACCCCGACCATCCAGCTCAGGCCTCCCTGACCGATGCCGCCCGGTCCTTCACGGGCGCGGTCTTCCTGATCGTGTCCTGTGAGCGTGGGAAGGTCGTCGACAGCAACGCGTTCGTGGCCGTCAACGAGGGCGGGCCCATGCGCGCGGAGCCGCTCGAGGTCAGGGCATAGTCGAGATTCCTGCCCACATCTGACACTAAGCAGCGCTAGCTAGCCCTCAGCTACGCGGCGACTCCAGGGTCCGGCCCACGGGCGGGATTCCCGAAGGTGGGCGGCGGCCGCAGCACCATGATCTCGCCGTTGGGCCCGATGGTCATCTTCCAGCCGCCTTCATGCAGCATCCGGTGATGGTGGAAGCAGACGAGGGCCTGATTCGGGAGGTCGCTGTCGCCGCCCCGGTTCCAGAACTGGACGTGGTGAACGACGCGGCCCTGGCGATCGCAACCCGGCCAGCCGCAGAGCCCGCCCTGGCGCGCGATCAGGCCCCGGCGCGCGGGCGTTGAGATCACCCGTCTGCTGCGGCCCACCTCGATCACGTTCGATTTGGGGTCGAGGAGGATGCGCCGCACCGAGCAGTCGCACGCGAGGCGCTCGACAGTGCGCTGGGCGATGGGCGGCATGCCCTCGATCTCGGCCGCCGGCGCACCCTGCAACGCGAGGAGTGTTTCGATCGCGACGGTGACGTTCAGATGGGTTTGCTGGTTCTCTGTAGCGTGCTCGACGAGTGCGTCGTGCAGGCGCTGCTTGAAAGTCCGGTGGTCCTCCTTGCCGCGCCGCCTGGCCAGGGGTGCGAGCGCGGTCTTGACCACCGCCGCACCCATCGGATCGAGCCGCCCCCAGAACGTGTAGGCGCCGTCGCGGCGCCGCCGGATGGTGAGCTCGCGCTGTTCGAAAAGTTCGTCGGCAGCGTCGGCGAACCGGTCAGGGTTGCAGGCGTGCAGGTAGTTCTGGCAGGTGTGCCAGAACCTG
>DATCNF010000021.1:0-5886 GCA_036565325.1 Candidatus Dormiibacterota bacterium
CTGGTGCAGAGCGCGGTCGAGGTCTTCCGGGAGACGGGCGTGACCCTGGGCTACGTGTGGACCCGCCCCGACAACGAGACCGCGATCCGCCTCTACCGCGCGGCCGGCTTCCGGGACAACCGCCAGCTCGTCCTCACCTGGTACCCCACCGGCAATCCCTGAGTGGCGGGCAGTCCGGCCCACTAGACTGGGGCTGTGATCGAGCCCGAAGGGCCCGAGTCACACCCTTCGGCGCCGGCCGTTCTCAGGACCTCCCGCCGGTCGTTCTCGTCCGGCGCGCTCGTGGCTTCGATCCTGGTGGCCGCGATCGTGAGCGGCGTCGTCGCCGCCGGGGTGACGCTCGGCGTCCTCCGCCTCCAGGCGCGAACCAACCCCCAGGAGGTCAACCTGGGCAGCCACGTCACCGTGACCGAGGACAACGCCGCCCAGCAGGTGGCGGCCAAGGCCCTGCCGGCGGTGGTCTCAGTGGTCACCGATGAGAACGGCCGCAGCTTCGGTTCCGGCTTCCTGATCACCAGCGACGGCTTCATCGTCACCAACGTGGCGGTGGTGGCCAATTCGGGCACCCTCACCGTGTTCCTGGCCAACGACCCCAAGCGCCGCGACGCCCGGATCGTCGACTTCGACTGCGAGACCGGCATGGCCGTCCTCAAGGTCGAGCAGGTCTCGGGGCTGCCGACGCTGGCCTTCGCCGACTCCTCCCAGCTGAAAGTCGGGCAGAGCGTGGTCGCCCTGGGCGGGCCCTTCGGCAACGGCAACCTGTTCGCCCGGGGCGCGGTGAGCGCCCTGCACCGGACGCAGAGCGTGTCCGGCAGCGTGCCTCGCGGCCCCGGCAGCTACAGCGACGCCATCGAGACCGATGCGGCCATCGACGGCGGCAGCTCGGGCGGGCCGCTGGTGAACCTGGGCGGCCAGGTGGTGGGCCTGACGGTGGCCACCGGGGGCTCGGGCGGGGCCGCCGGCTTCGCGATCTCCTCCAACAGCGTCCAGGCCGAGGTCGAGCAGGTGGTCTCCACCGGGCAGCTGGTGGTGGCCGACCTGGGCGTGGGGTCGATCGACCTCTCGCCCGAGGAAGCGTCGCTCCGGGGTGTCAGCGCGGGCAGCCTGGTCACCGCCGTCACCTCGGGCAGCCCGGCCGAGGCGTCGGGGCTCAGGGTCGGCGACGTGATCACCCAGCTCGACGACAACCAGGTGGACGCCGCGCACCCCCTGGCCCAGGTCCTGCGCGTGCACTACCGGCCGGCGCAGCGCCCGACCCTCACCTACGTCCGTGGCGGCAGCACCAACCAGGTGGAGGTCACGCTGCGGGGCGGGCATCCGGCGTGCGCCTAGTGCCGGCATGACGCAGCTCCCGGGCAACGTGCGCGACCGCGTGCGCACAGCCCTGGAGGCCGCCGTGAAGTCGCTCGGCGTGGCTGACGACGAGGTGCCCGACCTCGAGCTCCAGCGCGCCCGCAACCGGCAGCACGGCGATTACGCGAGCGGCGCCGGACTCAAGCTGGCGCGCGTCCTGAGGCAGGCCCCGGCCCAGATCGCGCAGGAGCTGGCCGCGCGCATCGACATCCCGGAGGTGGCCGCCGAGGCCGCGGGCGGCTACGTCAACTTCCGGCTCCGCGACGGCTGGCTGCGCGAGGTCGTGGGCGCGGTCGCCGCGCTCGGCCCCGGTTACGGATCGAGCGAGCTGGGAGGCCGCGAGAAGGTGCAGGTCGAGTTCGCGAGCGTGAACCCGACCGGGCCCCTGCACATCGGCCACGGCCGCGGCGTGATCCTGGGCGACGCGGTCGCGCGCGTGCTCGCCTTCACCGGCCACGCCGTGCAGCGCGAGTACTACGTCAACGACCAGAACACCCAGGCGCGCCTGTTCGGGCAGTCGGTCTACGCCCGCCTCCACGGCCAGGAGCCGCCCGAGAACGGCTACCGCGGCGACTACGTGACCGCGATCGCCGAGGCGGCCCGCGGGGAGCTGCCGGGCATCGAGGAGCTGTCCTTTGAGGCCGCCGAGCCCAGGCTGCGCCGGTACGCCATCGACCGCATGGTCGAGCAGCTGGCCGCCAGCGTCGGCCGCCTGGGGGTGGTCTACGACGAGTGGTACCGCGAGAGCCGCCTCTGGGAGCAGGGCCTGCCGCAGCAGGCGATCGAGCGCCTGCGCGAGGCCGGCCACCTGGTCGAGAAGGAGGGCGCGGTGTGGTTCTCGTACGGCGAGGAGGACGATGCGGACGAGGACCGCGTGGTCATCCGCTCGACCGGCGAGCCCACCTACTTCGCATCCGACCTGGGCTACCTGCTGAGCAAGTTCGAGGTGCGCCAGTTCCAGCGCGTGATCGACGTCTGGGGCTCCGACCACCACGGCTACATCCCGCGCATGAAGGCCGCCTGCGACGCCCTGGGCATCGGGCGCGACCGGCTGGTGGTCATCCTCAACCAGATCGTCAATCTCAAAGAGGGCAAGATGTCGAAGCGGGCCGGCCGCTTCGTGCCCATCGACGAGGTCGTGGCCGAGGCGGGGCCGGACGCGGTCCGCTACTTCTACCTCCTGCGCTCGCCGGAGGCGATGCTGGAGTTCGACCTCGACCTCATGCTCGCGCAGAGCAACGAGAACCCCGTCTACTACGCCCAGTACGCCCACGCGCGCCTGGCCGGCATCGAGCAGTACGCCATCGAGAACGCGGGCCGGCTGCCGGAGCAGGCCGAGCTGGGCCGGCTCGAGCAGCCCTGGGAGCTGGACCTTGCGCGCGAGGTGTCCTACTGGCCCGAGCACGTCGAGGACGCGGCCCGACTGCTGGAGCCGCACCGCATCCCATACGCCATCCACGACCTCGCCGACAGGGTGCACGGCTTCTATCAGGCCGGCAACCGCGACTGGCGGCACCGGGTGGTGGTGGAGGGCGAACCCGAGCTGACCCGGGCCCGGCTCGAGCTGTGCCGGGCCGCCCGCCACACCATGAAGAGCGCGCTGACCCTGGTCGGGGTCTCGGCGCCCGACAAGATGTAAGGAGAAAACTTTGGACCTGACCTGGCTAGGCCATTCGTGCTTCCGGCTGCGCGGCAAGAACGCCGTGGCCATCACCGACCCCTACCCGCCCTCGCTGGGGCCGCGGCTGACCAAGCTGGAGGCGGACCTGGTCACCGTGTCGCACCCGCATCCCAACCACTCCAACGTGCCGGCGGTCAAGGCCCACGTCATCGACGGGCCCGGGGAGTACGAGGTCAAGGGCGTCACCGTGATCGGCCTGCCCACCTACCACGATGGCACCCGGGGCGAGGAGCGCGGCCGCAACACCGTCTTCCTGATCGAGGTGGACGATGTGCGGGTCTGCCATCTCGGCGACCTCGGCCACAAGCTGGACGATGCCGCCCTGGACGTGATCGGGACCGTGGACGTGCTCCTGGTGCCGGTGGGGGGCGGGAACTCGCTGGACGCCGCCGGCGCGGCCGAGGTCGTGCGCCAGATCGAGCCGCGGGTGGTGGTGCCGATGCACTACGCGCTGCCCGCGGTGAAGAAGCAGATGGACGGGGTCGACCTTTTCCTGAAGGAGATGGGAGCGCCCGGGACCGAGCCCATCCAGCGGCTGTCGATCCAGGCCACCACGGGCGAGACCGAGACCACCAAGGTGGTGGTTTTAGAAGCCCGGCTCTGACGGTAGAATTTAAAAAACCGCAGGGGGTCCAGTTTGTCCAAGTACGTCTTCGTGACCGGCGGTGTCGTCAGCTCGCTCGGAAAAGGCATCACGGCGGCCTCGATCGGGAACATCCTGAAGGCCCGCGGCCTCTCCGTCTCCCTCCAGAAGCTCGACCCCTACCTCAACGTCGACCCGGGCACCATGAGCCCTTACCAGCACGGTGAGGTCTTCGTGACCGACGACGGCGCCGAGACCGACCTCGACCTCGGCCACTACGAGCGCTTCACGGACACCAACCTCTCCGCGGCGTCCAACGTGACCACCGGCAAGGTCTACTCCGAGGTGATCGCCAAGGAGCGCCGGGGCGACTACCTGGGCGCCACCGTCCAGGTCATCCCCCACATCACCAACGAGATCAAGGAACGCGCCCTCCGCGCCGCCCGCGAGTCGCAGGCCGAGGTGATGGTGGTGGAAGTGGGGGGGACGGTCGGCGACATCGAGTCGCTGCCCTTCCTGGAGGCGATCCGCCAGCTCAAGAACGACATCGGGCGCGAGAACGTCTTCTACGTCCACGTCTCCCTGATCCCGGCCGTCCGCGGCGAGGAGATGAAGACCAAGCCCACCCAGCACTCGGTCCACGCCCTGCGCGGGATCGGGATCCAGCCCGATGCCATCGTGGCCCGCTCCGAGAAGCCGCTCGACCAGGACCTCAAGGACAAGATCGCCCTCTTCTGCGACGTGCCGCGCGAGGGGGTGATCTCGGTGCCCGACGTGCAGTCGATCTACGAAGTGCCGATCCTGCTCGAGGAATCCGGGCTGGGCGGCTGCATCGCCCGCCACTTCGGGCTCGACGACCTCGAGCACCAGCCCGACCACGGGCCCTGGATCCAGATGCTGGAGCGCATGCACCGGCCGCGTGGGACGGTGCCGGTGGCCATCGTGGGCAAGTACGTGGCGCTCCCCGACGCCTACCTGAGCGTGATCGAGGCGCTGAAGCACGCCGGGCTGCACCACGGCGTCGAGGTCGACATCCGCTGGATCAGCTCCGAGAAGCTGGACCAGGGCGACACCGCCCTGCTCAAGGGCGTGGCCGGGATCGTGGTCCCCGGCGGCTTCGGCCATCGCGGGATCGAAGGCAAGGTCGAGGCTTCCCGCTACGCCCGGCAGCATGCGATCCCCTACCTCGGTCTCTGCCTCGGCCTCCAGTGCGCGGTGATCGACATCGCGCGCGAGGTGCTCGACGCCCCGGACGCCAACTCGACCGAGTTCGCGGCCTTCACCTCGGCGCCCGTGATCGACCTCATGCCCGAGCAGCGGGACGTGGCCGGCCTGGGTGGGACCATGCGCCTTGGCCTCTACCCCTGCAAGCTGCTGCCCGGATCCAAGGCCCAGGCGGCGTATGGGGAAGAGGTCATCTACGAGCGCCACCGCCACCGCTTCGAGGTCAACAACGAGTACCGGGAGTCGCTTCAGGAGTCGGGGATGATCTTCAGCGGGCTCTCGCCCAACGGGCGCCTGGTCGAGATCATCGAGCTGGCCGGGCACCCCTGGTTCGTGGCCAGCCAGTTCCATCCCGAGCTGCGCTCGCGGCCGATGCGGGTGCACCCGCTGTTCCGGGACTTCCTGGGCGCGGCCGTGGTCGAGAGCGGAATCGACCAGATGGAGCTGCGTCCGGTAGAACTACGCCCGGAGAGTGAGTAGCACCAGCAGCCCTGGTGGCGCCCGGCCGGAGCCGGCGTCCTTCCACGACCTGCGCGGCAGCCTGTCGCTCGGCCTGGTCCAGGTCACCGAGGCGGCGGCGCTGGCCGCATCCCGGCTGGCCGGCCGCGGCGACGCCGACCGCGTCAAGTCGGCGGCGGCGTCCGCGATGCTTTCGGCGCTGGAGGAGCTGGGCTTCCGCGGACGCGTGGTGCTGGCCCCACGCGGGGACCGGGTCCTCTCCCACGGCTCGGTCGTGGGTGCCGCCGAGGGGTCGCCGCTCGACCTCGCCGTCTACCCGGTGGAGGGAGCTTCGGTGGTGGCGCGCGGGCTCTCCGAGGCGATCTCGGTGGTGGCCGCGGTGGAGGCCGACACCTTTCCCAGCCTGCCCGCCGTCTGGTACGTCGAGAAGATCGTGACCGGTCCGACCGCGCGCGGCGCCATCGACCTGGACGACGAGCTGGCGGACAACCTGCGCCGGATCGCCTTCGCCCGCGACGCCCGCGTCGCCGACCTGGCGGTCGCGATCCTCGACCGGCCTCGCCACCAGGACCTCGCCCAGCAGGTT
>DATCNF010000022.1:0-2387 GCA_036565325.1 Candidatus Dormiibacterota bacterium
GCAGAAGTACTTGCGCCCGTACAGGCGCCAGGCGCCGTCCTCGCGCCGGGCCTCGACCGCATTGGCGCCGACGTCAGAGCCACCCTGCTGCTCGGTCATCCACTGGCCTGACGTCCAGGCCTGGTCGGGGTCGCGGCTGACCAGGTGGGGCAGGATCTCGCTGCGCAGGCGCTCGGGGCCGAAGTCGCTGAGCACGCGGGCCGCGGCGTCGGTCATCGAGACCGGGCACATGTAGGTCGCGGTGCCGGGCTCGAAGAGATAGCAGAGCGCGGTGTGCACGACTCTGACCTCGGGCCCGGCCAGCTCCAGCGCCCCCTTCTCGTAGGGCATCCCGGCCAGCCCGAAGCGCGCCGCCGCCGCCGCCAGCCGCCGCCAGGCGTCGGGATAGACGACCTCGTCCACCCGCTCGCCCCAGGGGTCGATGGGGCGCAGGTAGGCCGGGTGGCGCTCGCACTCCTCGCCCCAGATTGGAAGCTCGCCGGCGGCCAGGCGTCCCATCTCCTCGAGCTGCGGCTCCGCCCAGGCCAGCGTGGCCGGGCGCAGCCAGGCCCGCAGCAGCGAGCGCAGCGCGGGGTCAGCGAGGTAGGTGTTGCCAGGCAGCAGGCGCATGTTCAAACTCAGGCTAACTTGATCGCCGGCCTGGTCTAGTGGGGGATAGCGGCATGAACCGCACGCGCTCATTGATCGTCGCCCTGGCGGCCCTTGCCGCCCTCGTGCCGATGTCGGCCGAGGCCGCCACCGCGGCGTTCCACAACTTCGGACCCAACCCGCTGGCCGACTGCCCCAACCCCGAGGGCATCGCCCTCGACCCCGCGGGCAACCTGTACGCGGCCTCCTTCCCCGCTTTCCAGCCGGTGCGCACGCCCTCGGCCAACATCTGCGTCGTCAACAGCGGCGGCGTGCTGGTCAGCAAGTTCGCGGTGCCACCGGGGACCGGCGGCGTGACCAACCTGCTCGGCGAGCTCTTCTCAGGCGGCAGCCTGTACGTGGTCGACTTCGCCAACGGGGCTGCGCCCAACGGCCGCTTCCTGCGCATCGACCCGGCCACGCACGCCATTACCACGCTGGCCACCGGCTTCGCGGCGGCCAACGCCATCGCCGAGGACGAGGACGGGAACTTCTTCATCTCCGACTCCTTCTTGGGCACGATCACCAAGGTCGCGCACGACGGTTCGAGCCAGCAGGTCTGGAAGCGCGACGTGCTCCTGACCACGCAGGGCTTCCCGCCTTTCGGGGCCAACGGCGTCGCCTTCGACCGCACGCAGGAGTACCTGTACGTCGCCAACACCGGCGACAGCCGCGTGCTCCGGATCCCGGTGCTCGATGACGGCAGCGCCGGCCCGGTCGAGATCTTCGCCGACGGCGCCGCCATCGACGCCACGCAGCACACCACCGAGGCCCTGCACGGCGCCGACGGGATCATGTTCGACGTCGCCGGCAACCTGTACGTCTGCGCCAACCAGGCCAATGAGGTCCAGGTCCTCTCGCGGGACGCCAAGCTGGTGGCGCGCTACAACGGCGCTGGAGCCAACGCGCTCGACTTCCCGGCCAGCCTGGTCTTCAAGGGCCGCCAGCTCTACGTGACCAATCTTTCGCTGTTCGACGGGGGCGTGAACTCCAAGCTCTCCCTGATGACCGCGCCGCTGCCCGGGATGCCAATCGCGCCGAAGCACTAGAGACCGCCCCGGTAGAGCCACTCCCCCTGGCGATCCGTAAAGCGCTGCGGGATCGCCAGCAGGCGCCCGCGCAACCAGCGCGCGGGCGCCCGGCGCCACTGGAAGACCGGCATGACCTGGCGGGAGAGGCGCACGATCCGCGCGGTGCGGGCGGCGCGCCTGCGCTCGTAAGCGCGGAACGCGGCCTCGGACGGCCCTCGGGCGGTCATCTCGGCGAGCAGGACGGCGGCGTCTTCGAGCGCCTGGTTGGCGCCCTGGGCGAGGCTCGGCAGCATCGCGTGCGCCGCGTCGCCGACCAGGGTCACCGGCCCCCGTCCCCAGCGGGCGTCCGGGTCGCGGTCGGCGAGCTCGTTGAGGAGCAGCGTCTCGGAAGGCGTGGCGGCGATCAGCTGCGGCAGCGGAGTCGCCCAGCGCTCGATCGCATCCGGGATCGCGGTCTCGCCGGCGTTGCCGGTCAGGAACCAGTACACGCGGCCGTCGGCCACGGGCACCCAACCGCCGTGCCGGCCGCGGCCCACCACCACCCCGGCGGTGGTGGCGTCGAAGCCGGCGGGCGCGTCCGTGATCCCGCGCCAGGCCACCCAGCCCGACCGGCGCGGCTCGGCGCCCAGACCCAGGGCTTCGCGCACCCGGGAGCGGATCCCGTCGGCGCCGACCAGCAGGTCTGCCGCCAGCCAGCCCTGCGGGGTGCGTGCCCGGGCCTGGTCGCCG
>DATCNF010000023.1:0-1957 GCA_036565325.1 Candidatus Dormiibacterota bacterium
TATCCAATCGCCCGCGCGGGCCGAACTCTCGGTGTGTCAGCAGCCACCGGGGAACGCCAGCTCCCGCGGCGAGCCCCGCAGCAGCCGAGTCGTCACCAGCGCGCAGTGCTGAGGCGAGTTCACGAGCAACCTCCATGTCCGGCAGCAGCGCCTCTCCCGCGGTCACCGCAGGAGCATAGCGCCCAGAGGCGCCACCCGGGATTCCAGCAAACCCGATTGAGCCGAACGAGCACTGGCCACGCTCACGCCGGCCGAGGCAGCCGCGACCGCGCAGACATCCACGACCGACACGCGCCGGGCCCAGGGCTCCTGACATAGCGCAATAGTTCATGCAGTGCCGGGGTGTTCTTTGACCTCGTAGTGCAGGGTGAGCGTGGTGCCGGGGTAGGTGGCCGGGGTGGTGTTCAGCTGTTCGCAGAGGGCGGCGAGGGCGCGGGTGCGGCGGGGTGCGGATAGCGGGTCCAGGCGGATGTGCAGGGCGTTTCCGCGGGTGGTGATGTCGCCGCTGGTGTGAAGGGCTTCGCGGATCAGGGCGTAGGCTTCGTCGCCGGCGCGGGCGTAGCAGCTGTTCAGGGCGCGGGCCAGGATGGTCTCGGTGTTGCAGGCGGCCATCCGGATGGCGTGGGTGATCAGCTTGGTCTCGGTGTCCAGCCTGACCATGTCGGGGTTGTGCTCGGCGAGCGGGATCTTCGCGGGGGCGGCGTTGGCGGCGGCCTGGGCGGCTTGCAGGTCGCGGCGGGCGGCGTTGACGGGGGCGTCGAGCCTGGCCAGGGCCTGGTTGGTGATCACGGTGGCGGTGCCTGGGGCGGGGTGGCGCAGCGCGGCGAGCCTGGCCTCGCGGGCGGTCTCGGCGGCGGTGAGGGCTTTCTTCGCGGTCTTGACGGCGGCGGCTGCGGTTTTCTTCGCCGGGTTGGGCACCATCCGGCCGGGGTCTTCGGGGGTGACGGCGTAGGTGTCTAGGGCGTCGAGGGCGAAGTGAGCGCGGCCGTAGCGGAAGTAGTTTTCCTCCCGCCATCGTGAGGTCATCCGGTAGATGACGGCGGCGGCGGGCAGCGCGGCGGCGGGGCGGGTGGTCAGGATGTGCACCTGGCGGGTGTCGCCGGGCTTGCGGCGGGTGACCTGCCGCAGCTCCAGCACGCGGCCCTTGTGCTCGCCCTCGCCGATCGTCACCTCGGTCATGGTGTCGGCCAGGTCGTAGGTGTGCTCGCGGCCGTCGTCGCCGGTCCACCCGGCGGCGCTGAACGCGTCCTCGGGCAGGCCGGGGATGTCCTTGCCGGCGTCGTTCTTGCGGTAGGTCAGCAGGCCGAACCCGGCGTCGGTGATGTCGGCGAACAGGGCCGGGGACCAGCCGCCGCGGTCAAAGCACAAGACCGGCTTGCGGCCTTCGCCGGCGATCTGGCGCAGGTCCGGGAGCAGACCGCGGATCTGGGCGGCCAGGGAGGACGACGGCTTGGCCATCACGACCAGCAGCGGGTCCCCGGCGCTGCCGGTGACCCAGGTCTCCTCGGTCGCCGGGCCGGGGAACTTCAGCCTGGTCACGTGCATCTTCTGGATGTCCCGCTTGCCGAAATAGGCCCGGGTGTGCCCGTCGATGTAGAGGAATCCCAGGGTGCCCGGGCTGGCCGCGGCGTGGTGGCGGGCCAGCGCCATCTGCAGGTCCGCGGCCTTGCCCGCGGCGGCGAGCTCGCCGAGCTTGCGGCGGATCGTCTTGACTTCCGGGGCCCGGTCCAGGCCCAGTACCCGGCCCAGCGCCTCCGGCGGGATCCGGGTGGCGCCCTCGGCGCGGGCCTCGCGCAGCAGCGCCATAAACACCAGCACGACCAGCATGACCTCAAGGCCGTAGAACCCGCTGCGGAGCCGCCCGTATACCTGCCGGGCGCAGTCCAGCAGCCCGGTGCCCGCCAACGGCGGCAGCGCGAGCAGCAGCCCGGCCAGCGGGTACCGCGCGCCCGGCGTG
>DATCNF010000024.1:0-2943 GCA_036565325.1 Candidatus Dormiibacterota bacterium
GTGTCGGCCACCGGGCCGCCGATCACGAAGCGGCCGGTGGGATTGATGTAGCGCTTCATGCCGGCGCTTCGCAGCGGCTCCGGAATCACCGCATCGACGACCCGCTCGGAGATGTCGGAGCGCAGCTGCTCGGCCTCCACCTCGTCGTGGTGCTGGGCCGAGACGACCACGCTCTCGACCCCCGCTGGACGACCCTTGGCGTCATAGGCGACCGTCACCTGCACCTTGCCGTCCGGGCGCAGGTAGGGCAGCTGGCGAGACTTCCGCAGCTCCGCCAGGCGGCGGGCGAGGCGGTGAGCCAGGGTGATCGGCAGGGGCATCAGCTCGGGCGTCTCGTCGCAGGCGAAGCCAAACATCATCCCGCTGTCCCCGGCCCCGCCGACGTCGACGCCCTGCGCGATGTCCGGCGACTGCTCGTCGATGCTGACCAGGACGCCGCAGGTCTCGGCGTCGAAGCCGTACTTGGCCCGGGTGTACCCGACCTCGCGCAGGGTGCCCCGGATCAGGCGCGGGATGTCGACGTAGCAGTCGGTCGTGATCTCCCCGGAAACCAGCACCAGGCCGGAGGTGACGGTGGCTTCGCAGGCGACGCGGGCCAGCGGATCCTTGGCCAGGATGGCATCCAGAATGGCGTCCGAGACCTGGTCGGCGACCTTGTCCGGGTGGCCCTCGGTGACCGACTCCGACGTGAAACGGGTGAGCGTGTCGCCCTTCGACATGATCCTCCTCCACTCGCCCCGCGCCGGCCAGGCCGGCCACCTGGTGTGGCCGCCCCCCGGGCGCCCAGGGCTTATGCCGTGGGAACCCTCAGAGGCTAGCAGGGAGACGCCGGCTCAGCGGCGGAACCAGGTCCGGCGCCGACCCGACGGAGCGCCCACGCCGGGCCTCACCTCACCAGAACCGCGTTCGGTCAGGCGCGGGGTGAGGGCGTGGCGCTGGGGCGGCAAGCCCGCGTCCCGGAGCCGGTTGAGGAGCAGCGTCGCCCCCTGCCGGCCCAACTCCGCAGGGTCGTAGCCGACGGTGGTCACCAGTTGGCGGGCGGCCGCGGGCAGCTCCGGCCCGTCCACGCCGACCAGGGCGGCAGGGCCGGCCAGGGCGCCGGCGGCGCCCGCTGTCAGCCGGCTGTTGGTGGCGACAAAAGCGGTGGGCGGGTCGTCGCCGGCGAGCAGCTCGCGCACCGCCACCACCGCCGCATCAGGGTCGTCGACGCCCAGCCGCAGCAGCTGGGGATCCAGCCAGAGGCCGGTCTCGACGAGCGCCGTCCGGTAGCCCTCGACCCACTCCGCCGAGCTCGCCTCCTCCGGGCCGGGAGCCAGCAGGGCGACCCGCCGGTGCCAGCGGCGCAGCAGGTGCGTGGTCGCCCCGTGTGCACTCGCAACGTTATCCAGCGCGACCACGTCGGCCTCGCTCCCGGCGGGCCCGCGCTCCAGGAACACGACCGGCAGGCCGGCGCGCACGCCGTGCGGCTGGGAATGGTCGCCGGCGGCCAGCACCAGGAGCCCGCTGACACCACTGTCGAGGAGGCTGCGAATCAACGTTTGCTCCAGCGTCGGATCGCGCCGGCTGCTCGCGGTCAGAAGCAGAAAACCGTTGGCGGATGTCGACTCCGCGACCGCGGCCACGGTGGCCAGGAAGATCGGGTTGTCGTAGTCGTCGATGACGAGCGCGATGGTCGGCGCGCCACCGCCGATTCGTAACCGCCGCGCCGCATCGTTGCGTCGAAAACCGAGCGTGGTGATGGCCGCCTGCACGCGCGCAGCGGTCGGCGCGGCCACCCCTCTTTCCTGGTTGAGGACGCGCGAAACCGTCTTGAACGAAACGCGCGCCTCATGCGCAACGTCGTGGATGGTTGGCCGGCGCGGCTTAGACAACGTTGTCACAACCATACCCTGAGCGCCGGTCCGGTGGCCGCCCGCCAACGCCGACGGATTGTCGGCACATCTTTACAGCGCTCGTCTGAAAGCCTGTCCGGGCTGTCGCCCTTGGGCAACCAGACTCGGCTGCAGTGGCTCTCAACTCCCGGTCTCGCCGCCTGCTCCTGGCCGCCGCGCTGGGCTGCCTGCCGATCCTCACAGCCCTGCCGGCAAAGGCGTCAACGGCTCCCCTCCGGGCCGTCCACCACGATCGCTCGCACCCCCACGCGGCAGCGGCGGCGGCACCCGCCGGAAGCGCCCTCCAGCTCCAGTCGAACGGCGGCCCGGTGCTCTCCAACCCCAGCGTCTACCTGAGCTTCTGGGGCGCGCCCAATCCCGCCGCGGAGTCCTACCTGGAGTCCTTCTTCAGGGCTGTCGGGGGCAGCGGCTGGGCCGCGGTGGCCACCCAGTACTGCTCCAACGCACCCGTCGGGGCGACCAGCTGCCCAGCCGGCTCGGCCTTCGCCGGCAACCCCGCCGGCCAGTGGAAGGGCTCCTGGGTCGACGGCACCGCGATCCCGGCCGCTCCGGTCGACGCCGACATCGAGAGCGCCGCGCTGCGGGCGGTGGCCCACTTCGGCCTCCACCCGGGCGCCATGTACTTCGTGATGACACCGAGCGGGCATTCGGAGGCGGGCTTCGGCACCTCCTGGTGCGCGTGGCACGGGTCCACCTCGAGTGGGTCCTCGCAGGTCTCCTACACATATCTCCCGTACCAGCCCGACGCCGGCGCGTCCTGCGGCGTCAATGCGGTGAACCCCACCGACGGCTTCGGGCATGGCATCTTCGACGGCCTCAGCATCGTGGGCGGCCACGAATACCTGGAGTCGGTGACCGATCCCTTCCCCAACAGCGGCTGGATCGACGCCAACGGCGACGAGAACGGCGACAAGTGCCAGTGGGGCAGCGGGATCGGGAACTACACCTTCGGCAGCACCGTGTTCGCGGTCCAGCCGACCTGGTCCAACGCCAGCGCGTCCTGCGCCATGAGCCTGGGCGCCACGCCCGCGCCCGGTCCCACACCTACCCC
>DATCNF010000025.1:0-2469 GCA_036565325.1 Candidatus Dormiibacterota bacterium
CCCCCCAGGAGCTGGCCACGTTCAAGGCCGACGCCCGCGGCGACCTCGACCAGGAGGTCCGCATTCCCGCCGACCTCAGCGGCCACCACGACCTGGAGCTGTGCTGGAACAGCGCCTGCCACGCCGCCGCCGGCATCAACGTGCTGCGCCGCGCCGCCGCGGCGCCCACCCCGACGCCGACCCCCGCCCGGATCTTCACTCCCGCGATCCTGGTCTCCTCGACCTCGCCCAAGCTGGGTTCTTCGCTGCGCGTCGACGGCCACGGCTTCGATCCCCAGCGCCAGTACAGCCTGGGCCTCGCCCAGGCCGGCAAGGACACGGCGCTCCAGAGCCCCACCTTCGTGCAGCCCAACGGCACCTGGACCGCCAACGTCGTGGTCCCCGCCGGCCTGCAAACCGGCAACGCGGAGCTGGTCGCCTGCATCTACGCCTCGGGCACCGCGCCGCGCGCCGACGAGTGCGACCGCCAGCTGGTCCAGCTCCAGAAGTAGCGCGCCTCTAAAAGATCTCTGTCAGCAGGAGGTCGTCGAGCGTCTCGCGGCGCCGGATCAGGCGCGCCTCGCCGTCCCGCACCATCACCACCGCGGGGCGCGGCATCCCGTTGTAGTTGCTGGCCATGGCCAGGCAGTAGGCGCCGGCGGCCGGGAGGGCGAGCACGTCCCCGGCCCTCAGGGGCGGCAGCCGGGCGTCGCTGACCAGGATGTCGGCGGACTCGCAGTACTTGCCGGCGATGGTGACCGTGCGCAGCCCGGCGTCGGCGGGCTCGGGGTCGTCGACCTTGATCGCCTCGTAGCGGGCGTCGTAGAGCTTGGGGCGGATGTTGTCGCCCATCCCGCCGTCGACCGCCACGTAGGTGCGCACGCCCGGGATCTCCTTTATCGCCCCCACCGTGTAGAGGGCGATCCCGGCCGGCCCGGCCAGCGAGCGCCCCGGCTCCACCACCAGCTCGGGCACCGGCAGCCCGCGTTCGGCGCAGCCACCGTCGAGCGCCGCTCTCAGTGTGGTCACGAACTCGCGGGGTGTCGGAGGATCGTCCTCGTGCGTGTAGGCGATGCCCAGACCGCCGCCGGCGCCCAGCCGGCGAGGACTGAAGCCGAGGTCGCGGCGCAGCTCGGCGACCAGGTCGAGCATGATCGCCATGGCGGCCGCGTGGCCCCGGAGGTCGAAGATCTGGGACCCGAGGTGGGAGTGCAGGCCGACCAGCTCCAGGCGGTCGTGGGCCAGCGCCAATTCCACCGCCAGGCGGGCGGCGCCGCTCTCCACCGAGAAGCCGAACTTGGAGTCGAGCTGGCCGGTCGCGATGTACTCGTGGGTGTCCGGCCGGACGCCGGGCGAGAGCCGCACCTCGGCCCGCATCCGTTGCCCGGCCGGTACCACCTCGCGCAGGAGGTCGAACTCCTGGAAGCCGTCCACGACCAGGGTGGCGCCCGCCCGCCACGCCGCCTCCAGGTCCTCGCGGCTCTTGTTGTTGCCGAGGAAGTAGATGCTCTGGGCGGGGAACCCGGAGCGCAGAGCGAGGTGCAGCTCGCCGGCCGAGACCACGTCCAGGCCCAGGCCCTCCTCCGAGATCACGCGCAGGAACTGCGGGCTGGCGAAGGCCTTGGCCGAGTACAGCACGTGGCCGGCGGGCCCCATGGCCGCGATGAACTCGCGCGCGATCGTGCGCACGGTCTCCTCGTCGTAGACGTAGAGCGGGGTCCCGTACCGGCGGGCGACCTCCAGCAGGTCGCAGCCGCCGACCTCCATCCGGCCCCGCGCGCCGACCCGGTACGTGACCGGGAGGAGCACGGCTACCCGGGGTTAGTTAGAGGACCCGCAGCTGCCACAGCCCCCGCCGCAGCAGCCGCCGCCCCCGGCACCGACGTTCAGGGAGGGCGCGCTCTCGGAGAGGCCGAGTGATGCGAAGCTGGAGACCAGGACCCGCGTCCGCGTCGACTCGCAGGTCGGGCAGACCTGGGCGCGATCGCGCTCCGCAAAGGAGGTGAGGACGTCGAACTTGGCCGTGCACTTCTCGCAGCGGTACTCGTAGATGGGCATCGACGCCGATTCTAAGCTCGCCGAATACGCCAGGCTGCTGGCCGCCTGGCCGGGGCTGGTGGGCCGCGGCGAGGACCCGGCTGCGCTGATCGAGGACTCGCTCACCCTGCTCCCGCACCTGGACGGGGTCTCGACCCTGGTCGACGTGGGCTCCGGGGGCGGCATGCCCGGCATCCCCCTGCTGCTGGCGCGGCCGGAGCTGGCGGTCACCCTGATCGAGGCCGACCACCAGAAGGCCGCCTTCCTGGAACACGCGGCGGCCCGCCTGGGCATCGCTCTGGCCGTGGTCGCCGAGCGCGCCGAGGACGCCGGCCGCGGCCCCCTGCGCGAGGCTTTCGACGCCGCCTGCTGCCGGGCCCTGGCCTCACTGCCGGTGGCTGCCGAGCTGTGCCTGCCCCTTGTCAAGGTCGGCGGGCGCTGGCTGGCGCCTGT
>DATCNF010000026.1:0-7176 GCA_036565325.1 Candidatus Dormiibacterota bacterium
CGCGGAGGGCGGCCACCAGCGCCGGCTCGTGGGCACCCGCCTGGCCCGCGATCTTGATCGCCGCCTCTGACGGCGTCAGGGGCGCCGCATCCCGGCCCGACACCAGCCTCTCGTACTCGGCCGCCAGGCCGATCAGTCGCGCCTCGATCGGGATCGCCGTCTCCCGCAGGCCGTCGGGCTTGCCGCCGCCATCCCAGCGCTCGTGATGGTGGCGGACCGCCCGCGGCACCGGTGCCGGGAAGCCGGCCAGCGAGAGCAGCCGCTCGCCTTCCAGGGCGTGCGCGCCGTCGGACTGCGCGCTCCCCAACGACCCCACGTCCTGCAGGAAGGCGGCCGCCCGCAGGCTCTCGAAGTCGGCGGCCACGCCCGCCCGGCGGCCCACCTCGTCGGCCACCGCGGCTACCAGGCTGGAGCGCCGCGGCATCCCCAGCCGGCGGTCGAGCGCGTGCCCGGCGGCCACCACCAGCTGCGGCCCCACCTCGCCCAACATCTTGAGCAGGCTCTGCTCCGCCTCGGCCAGGCGGTCGACCAGGCTGGCCGTGGTCATGTAGCGGTCGCGCCCTTCGCGCTTGGCGAGGTAGAGCGCCTGGTCGGCGCCCATCACCAGCTCGTCGGCGGACATCGCGTCCTCGGGGATGCAGGCCAGGCCGATGGTCAGCGTCAGGTTGCGCGCGGGCGTGGTCCGGATGTTGGCGGCGTGGACCGCGGCCACCAGGCGCTCGGCCAGCGAGGTGGCGCCGGCCAGCCCGGAGTCGGGCAGGATCACCGCCAGCTCGTCACCGCCGTAGCGGGCGACCAGGTCGTGCGCCCGGGCGGTGCTTCGCACCAGCCTCCCGGCGGCGCGAATGACCTCGTCGCCGTGCTGGTGACCCATCGAATCGTTGACCTCTTTGAAGTGGTCGAGGTCGATGATCATCACCGCCATCGGCCGCGGCAGCGATTTCCGGAGCAGAACCTCCTGCTCCAGCCGGCGCCGGAACTCGCGGTGGTTGAGCAGGCCGGTCAGCCCGTCTGTGATCGCCTCCTGGGCGCTGCGCTGGTAGCCGAGGGCGTTGGCGAGCGGCACCGCGGCGCTGCCGGCCAGGGCGTTGACCGTGAACAGGTCTTCGTTGCCGAAGCTGCGGTGGCGGCCGCTCAGCCAGAGGATCGCCGCCACCCCGTCGCCCGAAGCCAGCGGCACCAGCAGCTGCGAACGCTGCTCGCGGAATTGCGGCTCGCCGCGCCGGGCCACGTCGCGTGCCACCTCGGGGTCCAGCTCGGTGCCCGCCGCGACCTCGATGCTCTCGTCCGAGACCAGGATCAGGCCCCCGCTCTCGGCCCCGGTCATGCGCATGGCCCTCTCCAGCACGGTCGCGAACACGTCCTGGATGAAGAGGCTGGAGTCCATGGTCACGCTCATCTCGCGCATGGCGTCGGATTGGGCGGCCCGAGTGATCGCGATCCGCCGCTCGCGCTCCAGCTCTCGGGTCATGATCGCGACCACCAAAGCCACGGTCACGAACAGGAAGACCTGGCCGATCGCCGGCAGCAGCGAGGTCACTCCCAGGGCGACCCCGTACTCCAGGGAGGCGCCCAGGGCGACCAGCACGGACGCCGCTGAGCCGGACCGGATGGCCCCGGCGATCACCACCAGGTACCAGGCGAGAACGGCCGGGTTGCCGGCGCCGTCCGCCACGAAGAGCATGGCCGAGCCAAGGCCGAAATCGATGGCCAGGATCGCGAAGGTCACCCATCGATTGGGACGCCAGCGGCGCATCAGAGCCAGCGAGAGGGGGAGGTTGGCGAAGGCCGCGACCGCGATCAGGGGCGCGATCACGATCACCGCCGCCAGGGTGGGATGGGCGCCCACCATCAGGATGAACACGACCAGGAACAGCCAGCGGAACCAGCTGGCCACCCGCTCGCCTACGTAGCGGCGGTCGCCGCCGAGCTGCTGGTCGATGGCGCGGGCGCGAACGTCCTGCCAGACGAGCATCTCCTGCGTGCTTTTCACGGGCCCGCCTTCACCGGATTGGCAAGCCTAACAAAGGATGTCGAAACGTCGGTGTCATGGTCAGGCCGGCTTCAGAATCGCGTTGCATGCTTGCGCGCCCTGGCGACTTCCAGGCGTCGCAGCCGCGTGTCAACACGTCGATATCTACGTGCGAGAACGGCAACGTGCCCAACGCATCCGGGTCATCGGTCCCTGCTCGTCCGGCGGCAACTACTACTACCACGCGGAAGACAACGTCGACCTCAACAATCCGCAGACCTGGAACGCCATGGAGTACCGCTCTTCCGTGTCAATAGCTAGTTCATCCGTGGCTCCGACAGCGGGGCCGGCATCACGCAGCAATTCAACGCCGAACCGGCTTACGTGGAGGCCACCACCAGCTGCACCACCAACTTCAACGGACGTGGATTCGCATCGAGCTGCCGATCTCGAACCTGTAGGCGCCCGGTAGCGACCCCGCCAAGTGGTGGTGGAGCCTCCAGTACCGACCACCAACAACGTCACCGCCACCGACACGGTGACCTTCGCATTCGGCCTGAAGGGCAACCCGGCCCTGCTGATCTCGTGAGGGGATCTGAAAGGGCCCGCCGCGCGGTTAAATTGGCGCTTGTGCCCATGAGCTGGAAGGTGGCAGTGGTCGAAGACGACCAGCGGTTGGCGCGAGCGGTGGCCTCCGGCCTGCGCGAGGACGGCTACAAGGTGCGCGCCGCGGCCAGCGCGGCCGAGGGCCTCGAGCTCGCCCAGGAATGGAATCCGGACGTGGTGCTGCTGGATCTCATGCTCCCGGACAGCGACGGCCCCGATCTCTTCGGGCGCTTCCGCGAGATCACCCACGCCGCCCTGGTCGGCATGACGGCGAAATCGATGCTCTCCGACGTGGTGGCTGGGCTCCGCGCCGGCGCCGACGACTATGTGACCAAGCCCTTCGCCATGGAAGAGCTGGCCGCCCGCCTGCATGCGTGCTGCGCCGCAGCCGGGGCACGGGCGGGGAGCGGATGCAGATCGGCGACCTGCTGATCGACGTGGCGGCCGGCGCCGCTCACCGCGACCAGCGGCGGCTCGACCTGACGGCCATCGAGTTCCGGCTGCTCTGTGCGCTCGGGCGGCAGGCCGGCACGCTGCTCAACCAGGGCCAGCTCCTGGATATCGTCTGGCCCGTCGGCCAGGGGCCGGGCAGCAACTCGATCGAGGTGCACATCGCGCGCCTCAGGCGCAAGCTGGAGGCCGGGGGCGAGGCGAGAATCCTGCACACGGTTCGCGGCATGGGCTACGTGCTCAAGCGCGAGGGAGGAGGCACATGACTCGGATTCCCAGGTGGGGAGTTGGCCTGCTGGTGGCGGGGGTCGGCCTCGCGGTGGGCGCGACGCCCGGGCTCGCGTGGAGCTCGTTCTGCGAGGACGACCCGCCGGTCCAGGTCGTGACGCCGGCCGGCCACAACCTGACCGTCAACAACTACCTGATCTACGAGCGGCAGGACCGCCGCCTGATGAAGCACGCTCAGGTCTACGCGACGGCCTCGCCCGCCGGACCCGGGCACACACTTGTCGTCATCCACGTACTGACGCCGCCCGGCGGCCACAGCGGCATCCACGTCAACTCGAAGACCGACCGCTTCGAGACCTCGACCTTCGCCGACGGCGAATGGGGTGACGAGATAGACCTGCAAATGACCCTGGCCATCGATTAGACAGATTCCTGCTGGTGAACGCCCGCTCCCGGGGGGACCTGACGCCGCAGCTGCGGCTGCTCATGCTCGCCACCCCGGCCCTGGCGGCCGTCTGCCTGGGGGTCGCCTGGGCGGTGTCGCCCCAGCGCCCGAGCCTGCCCGAGATCAGCCTGGCCGGGGCTCTTGGGGTGCTCATGGTCCTGGCGGACCTGAGGCCGGTCCGGGTCGGCCCGGCGCAGAAGATGACGCTGGCCGCAGTGCCGGCCCTGGTGGCGGCGCTGATCCTGCCGCCGCCGCTGGCGGCCAGCGCGGCCGCGGCGGCCGCGCTCTTGTCCAACCGGTTTCTGCGCCGCCGGCTCCGTAACGCTCTCTTCAATTCGGCCGTGATCGCCGTCGCGGTGGCGGGCGCCGGTGCGCTGGGCGGCTTGGCAGGCGACACCTCGGTGCTGGCGGTGGCGCGCGCCGCGGCCGGAGCCGCGCTCTTCTCTTCCCTGACCGTTGGCATGTCCGCACTGGCCTCGGCCGCGCAGCGCCAGGCCCCCCCGGCCCGGTGCTCGCCCACGCCATCGCCGACTCCTGGGCTCAGGCGGCCGCGATGGGCGCGGTGGCCCTGGCCGCGGCCGTGCTGCTGCTCCGGGCGCCCTGGGCAGCCCCGCTGCCGCTCGCCATCCTGCCCCTGGTCTACCGGAGCAACCGCCTCTTAGAGTCGGAGCTGGAGTCCAGGCAACAGCTGGCAAGCCTGCTGGCCGCCCAGCGCCGCTTCCTCACGGACGTCTCACACAATGTCGGCAACCCGCTTTCCACCATCCGCACCAACCTTTCCCGACTGGGGCGGGCGCACCTGCGGGCGGCTGAGCGCGACGCCCTGGCCGACGCTGCCGCGGAGTCGCAGCGGCTGGGCGAGCTCTTCCGCCGGCTCCGGGTTCTCGCCGAAACCGACGAGCACGTGCCGATTCGCCTGTCTGATTTCGACCTCGCCATCATGGCCGGAGAGCTGGTGCGTGCCTACAGCAGCCAGGCCAGCGCGCGGGGGGTCGAGCTGCGGATGGAGGCGGCGGCGGAATCCTCGGTGCGCGGCGACGAGGACCTGCTCCGGCAGGCCGCCGCCAACCTGGTGGAGAACGCGATCCGCTACTCGCCTGACGGCGGAGCGGTTGTGATCCGGGTCGCCGCCGACACCCGCCAGGCCAGGATCGAGGTGATCGACCAGGGACCCGGGATCGATCCCCTCCGGCTGCCGGCCATTTTCGACCGCTTCCAGACCGGGCCCGGCGGCGGCAGTGGGCTGGGGCTGGCGATCGCGCAAAGCGTGGTCGAGCGGCACGGTGGCAGGATCGAAGTCGAGAGCCGGCTCGGCGTCGGCAGCCGCTTCGCGATCCTGCTGCCGGCCGGCTGATAACTGCGTTTAGGGGGGTCGAAAGGTCTCCTTAAGGGGGGCTCGGAGACGGCAGGGCCCTCATATAATCGCGCCCACTCATGTTCAGTCTGATGTCAGGTATTTGGGGAGAACCGAGGCGCCGCTCTCAGCGCGCGCAATCGATGGTGGAGTTCGCGATCTCTTCGATCGTCCTCCTGCTGCTCATGACCGGGCTCCTCGATCTCTCGCGCGCCTTCTATTTCTCGGTGGACATCCACGCCGCGGCGCGCGAAGGCGCACGCCACGGCGCATGGTTCAACACCTCCCAGCGTCAGAACACCTACCTGTATGACAACGAGATTAAGAAGGCGGTCGATTTGACGCTGGCCGGGGCCGGGATCGGACCCTCCATACTCGGCAGCGGCTGCCCGGGCAGCGCGCCCTATAACGCGCCCTACCCGTCCAGCGCCTACGGCTCGGTCGGCCAGGTCATGGTCTACATCTGCTACGACGCGCTCGGCAGCGCGACGGGAGGCGGAACCTGCTGCACGAGCCAGCCGGCGCCCGCCAACCTGTTCTGGACCGGCAAGGACCTCAACGTGATCGTGCTCTACAACTACCCGCTGGTGACCGGCTTCCTGGCCAGCGTCCTCGGCCAGGGCATCCAAGTCTCCGCCAACCAGCACATCGCGATCCAGGGCCACCCATGACAGCTGCTCGCGGCCGCCTCGACGGCCAGCGCTCGCAGGCGATGGTGGAGTTCGCCCTGATCGGCCCCATCGTCCTCCTGCTGCTGTTCTTCATCATCGACTTCGGCCGCGGGATCTACTACTTCGTGACGATCGACAACGCCGCCAACG
Source organism: Candidatus Dormiibacterota bacterium (assembly GCA_036565325.1). Classification (GTDB taxonomy): domain Bacteria; phylum Chloroflexota; class Dormibacteria; order Dormibacterales; family Dormibacteraceae; genus CF-28. The sequence goes on from DATCNF010000026.1 coordinate 5,877, forward strand.
AAGGCGCGCGGGTGGCGGTGCGCTCCTCGGCGCAGCCGGGCACCTCCGCCACTCTGCCTCAGGACTCCGACGTGGTGAACGCGATCCAGCAGCACACCGCGGCCGTGTTCCTGTCTCAGAAGTGTCCGAACGGTCCGATCGACCCCAGCTCGGCCGGGGTCCCGCCGCCCAACGTGGGCTGGATCTACATCACCGAGGTGCCCGCCCCGACCTCGCTTCAGAGCCAGACCTCGCAGGTTCCCAACGCGCCCGGCGGCCAGCCGTTCGTGGGTTCGGCCGGCGGCTGCGACGCGATCGTGCCCGTGGGCACGCCGCTGCCCGGCACGCAGGTCGACACCACCAACGTCGCGCTCCAGGTGACGATCCGCTACAACTTCGTCCCCGTCACCCCCATCATCCAGGGCCTGGCCAACACGGTCAACGTCCCCTTGGTCTTGCAGGCTTATGCGATTTACCGGACTGAGTACTAAGCGCTCCCGGCAGTCCGGCCAGGCGATCGTGTTGGTCGCTCTGACGCTGCTTGTCCTCTTCGGTATGCTCGGCCTGGCCATCGACGGCGGTCGCGCGTACATCGACCGCCGCGAGCTGCAGGACGCCGTCGATGCGGCAGTCCTCGGCGCGGGCGACAACTACGAGGTGCAGGGCAACCTGCCGAGCGCGGCCAACGTGGCGGCCAAATATTACGGCCTCAACGAGCACATCGCGAACTACGGCGCCTTCAGCTCCGGCGCAGCGGCATGCCCCAGCACCTTTCCGGCCGGCACCGCTTGCACCAACTACACCTGGACCGGGTACCCGGGCACCTTCACCTTCGGCTACCTGGTCAACCAGTTCAACGGCACCATCTTCAGCGGCGCGGCCACGCACCAGGTGGCGGTCACCTTCATGCAGGTGCTCGGCGTTCCCTCCATCAACAACTACTCGGCCATCGCCGAGGCGGTGGTCGGCGACCAGTGGCAGACGCCGGCGCTGCTGACCCTCGGGCAACAGGGCTGCAACGGGAACTCGGGCGATTCACTCAAGATCCAGGGCAGCGTCTCCGTCACCATCACCGGCGACGTGTATTCGAACGGCAACCTCAGCGACCAGAACGGGGCCCCGGTCACTGTCAACGGCAGCATTTACGCCGACTGCAGCGCACTGCCCTCGGGCTGGACATACACCGGCACCGTCAAGGTACCGGGCGCGCCCGTGCTGCCCGACCCCGGCTACGGATCCCCGTACCAGAGCTCGCTCTACTCGGGCAACTCGCCCACGTCGCCTCCGGGCAGCGGTGTCGAGATGAAGCCCGGCGTCTATC
>DATCNF010000027.1:0-2815 GCA_036565325.1 Candidatus Dormiibacterota bacterium
GATCGTGGGCGTGGGCGCGGCCCGCGTGCGCGACCTCTTCACCAAGGCCCGCGCGGCGGCCCCGGCCATCATCTTCATCGACGAGCTGGACGCCATCGGCCGCTCGCGGAGCACGGCGATGCGGCTCGGCGGCAACGACGAGCAGGAGCAGACGCTGAACCAGATCCTGACCGAGATGGACGGCTTCGACGTGCGCCAGGGCGTGATCGTGCTGGCCGCCACCAACCGCGCCGACGTGCTCGACCAGGCGCTGCTGCGGCCGGGCCGCTTCGACCGCCGGATCACGGTCCAGCCGCCGGACCGGCGCGGCCGGGCCGCCATCCTGCGCATCCATAGCGTCAACGTGCCGCTGGGCCCCGAGGTCGACCTCGACGCCATCGCCGGCCAGACCCCGGGTTGGGTGGGGGCCGACCTCGCCAACCTGGTCAACGAGGCCGCCCTGGGCGCCGCCCGCCACGGCAAGTCGGTGGTCGAGCCGGACGATTTCACCGAGGCGATCGAGCGCGTGCTGCTGGGCGCCGAGCGCAACCTCATGCTCACGCCGCTGGACCGCGAGCGGATCGCGTACCACGAGTCGGGTCACGCCCTGCTCGGGCTGCTGGTGCCGGGGGCCGACCCCGTGCGCAAGGTCACCATCATCCCGCGCGGCATGGCGCTCGGCGTCACCGTCCAGAGCCCGATCGACGATCGCTTCAACTACGGCGAGGACTACCTGCGCGCGCGCATCGTGGGCGCGCTGGGCGGGCGCGCCGCCGAGCACCTGATCTACGGCGTGGTCACGACCGGCGCCGAAAACGACCTTCAGCAGGTGACCCAGATCGCGCACCAGATGGTGGTGCGCTGGGGCATGAGCCCCAAGATCGGGCCGATCGGCTTCAACGAGGAGGCGCAGAGCGGCCTCGGCCTGCAGCGGCCCTACAGCGAGGCCACGGCACGAGACATCGACAACGAGGTCAAGCGCATCGCGGAGGAGTGCTTCGAGCAGGCCACGTCGCTGCTGAAGGCCAACCGGGCCCGCCTGGACACGCTGGCGCAGGCGCTGCTCAAGGAGGACTCACTGGACGAGCAGCAGATCCTGGAGGTGACCGGCCTCCAGCCGCTGGCCAGCACCGGCTGAGGCTAAGCTGCGTTTCTGGACGCCCCACCCCAGCCCTCCCCTCAGGGGAGGGGGTTCGAGGAGATGAGATGTCGCGCAAGACGCTGATAGCCGCCTGCTCCCTCTGGCTGGGCCTCGCCGCGTGCGGGGGCACCAGCTCGCCGGCCGCGACGGCCGCACCCATGACGCCGGTGACGTTGACGGTGGGTGTGATCCCGATCGTGGACGTGGCGCCGATCTACCTCGGCGTGCAGCAGGGCTTTTTCAGCGAGCAGAAGCTGACCCTCAACCTGAAGCTGGCGCAGGGCGGGGCGGCCGTGATCCCGGCCGCGGTCTCGGGCGACTACCAGTTCGGCTTCTCCAACCTGGTCTCGGAGATCCTGGCCCAGCAGAAAGGCCTCAAGCTCAAGATCGTGTCCCAGGGCGTCCAGGCCGGGTCCGATCCCAACAGCGACCCCTGGGCCATCCTCACGCTGAACCCCGCGTTGACCCAGTGCAAGGAACTGGAGGGCAAGACGATAGCGGTCAACACCCTCAAGAACATAGGCGAGGTGTCGATCAAGGCCGCTTGCGACAAGTCCGGGGTGGACGTGACCAAGTTCAAGCTGATCGAGATGAATTTCCCCGACATGCTGCCCGCGATGCAGAAGGGACAGATCGACGCCATGTGGACGGCGGAGCCGTTCTCGACCCAGGCCAAGCAGGCAGGCGCCAAGGTGCTCAGCTACAACGTGGTCGCGGTGGCGCCTCACCTGACGGTCGCCACCTACTTCGCGACCGCCGACTACGCGGCGCAGAACCCCGACATCGTGAAGCGCTTCGTGGCGGCGGTCAACAAGTCGCTGGACTACGCCAACGCGCACACCTCCGCCGTGCGCGGGATCGTCAACAGCTACACCAAGATCGCGGATGTGGTGCTGCAGGCGATGGTGCTGCCGTACTGGTCGCACGATCTCAACAAGCCCTCGATCACGAAGCTGGCCGACCTCATGGTCAAGTACGGCCTGATGCCCAGCAAGCCCGACCTCAACCAGATGTACGCGAGCTGACGGCAGCCTCGGTTCGCTGGCCGCGGCTGGCGGCGGGCGCCGCCGGCGTGGTGGTGCCGCTGGGGCTTCTGGAGCTGCTGACGCGCACCGGGGCGCTGCCGCAGCCGGCGTTCCCGCCGGTCTCGGTCTGGCTGCTGGTGCTGCTTCAGCAGCTCCCGTCCGCCGCGTTCTGGTCCGACGTGCTCCTGACCCTGGAGGGTTGGGCGATCGGGCTGGCGCTGGCCACCCTGATCGCGGTGCCCTGCGGCATCCTGATCGGGTCGAGCCGGCTCACGTACAGGATGCTGCGGGTGCCGATCGAGTTCCTGCGGCCGATCCCCTCGGTGGCGCTGATCCCGCTCGCGGTGCTGGTCTTCGGCACCCGGCTCCAGAACAAGGTCTTCCTGGTCACCTTCGCCTGCCTTTGGCCCCTCCTCTTCCAGGCCATCTACGGAGTCCAGGACGTGGACCCGGTGGCGGTGGACACGGCGCGCGCTTTCGGATTCGGCCGCTTTTCACGCCTGCTCCTGGTGGTGCTGCCCTCCGCCGCTCCCTACATCGCGACCGGGCTGCGGATAGCGTCCTCGGTGGCCCTGATCCTGGCCGTGACCTCGGAGCTGGTGGTCGGGGTGCCGGGGTTGGGCCGCACCATCAACGTCGCCGCCTCGGGCGGCGACTTCCCGCTCATGTA
>DATCNF010000028.1:0-3085 GCA_036565325.1 Candidatus Dormiibacterota bacterium
TCTCAGAGGGCTCTCCCTCTTTCAAGAGGGTCCGTGGAAACTACAGCTAGCGCGCCTCCAGCTCGGCGCGCATGCGCAGCTCGTTGCGCACCACCGACTCCGGCACCGCGTCGCCGTAGTCCTCGAGATCGGCGATGGGCCGGATCTGGATCTCCACGCCGCCGTCGAAGGGGGCGCGCTTGACCCACTCCACGGCCTCGTCCAGGTCCTTGACCTGCAGCAGCCAGAAGCCGCCGATCAGCTCCTTGGCTTCCGTGAAGGGGCCGTCGAGGACGGTCCGCTTGCCCCCCTCGAAGCGCACGCGGGCGCCCTTCGAGGTCGGCGTCAGGCCTTCCGCCGCCAGCATCACGCCGGCCTTGACGAGCTCCTGGTTGTAGCGGTCCATGGCCTGGAAGACCTCGGCCGGCGGCAGCTGCCCCGCCTCGCTCTCTTCGCCACCGGGAACGATAACCAACACTTTCATCGCAGTTCCTCCTGAAACCGGGTTTTGAGGAGTCATCGAACAGCGGGCAGCGGAATCGACAAGAATTCGGAGTCGTGATCCCGATCGAAGCCATCACCGCGCTCGAGGTTCTCGACTCCCGAGGCAACCCGACCCTGGCGGTCACGGTCGAGACCGAGGCCGACTCCGGCACCTCGATCGTACCCTCGGGCGCCAGCACCGGGGCCCACGAAGCGGTCGAGCTCCGCGATCGGGACAAGGGCCGCTTTGGCGGCAAGGGCGTGCTCAACGCGATCGCCAACGTGGAGGGCGAGATCGCGGCCGCGATCGAGGGCCGCGACGTCCTCGACCAGGGCGGCCTCGACCGCGCGCTGATCGAGCTCGACGGCACCCCCAACAAGGGCCGTTTGGGCGCCAATGCCATCCTCGGTGTGAGCCTGGCCGCCGCCCATGCCGCCGCCAACACGCTGGGGATGCCCCTCTACCGGTACCTCGGCGGGGCGCAGGCCGGCCTGTTGCCGATGCCGATGGCCAACATCCTCAACGGCGGCGTCCACGCGGACAACAACGTGGACATCCAGGAGTTCATGGTCTGCCCGGTCGGCGCCGCCACCTTCGCCGACGCCATCCGCGCGGTGTCCGAGGTCTACCACGCGCTCAAGAAGGTCCTCCAGGCGCAGAAGCTGTCGACCGGGGTGGGGGACGAGGGCGGTTTCGCGCCCGAGCTGAAGTCCAACCAGGAAGCGCTCGATCTCATCGTCCGCGCCATCGGCGACGCCGGCTACCAGGCCGGCAAGGACGTCGCCCTGGCGCTCGATCCCGCCGCCACCGAGTTCTACAGGAAGGGCTCCTACGTGCTGGCGGGTGAGGGTCGCCAGTTGAGCTCCATGGAGATGGTCGACCTCTACGCGGCCTGGGTCGAGAAATACCCGATCGTCTCCATCGAGGACGGGATGGCAGAGGACGACTGGGAGGGCTGGAAAGCGCTCACCGACCGCCTCGGCGACCGCGTTGAGCTGGTGGGCGACGATCTCTTCGTGACCAACGTCCAGCGCCTGGCCGAGGGAATCAAGCGCGGCGTCGCCAACTCGATCCTGGTCAAGGTCAACCAGATCGGCACCCTGACCGAGACGCTCGAGGCCATCGAGCTGGCGCGCTTCGCCGGCTACAGCGCCGTGATCAGCCACCGCTCGGGCGAGACCGAGGACACCACCATCGCCGACATCGCGGTGGCCACGGGAACGGGCATGATCAAGACCGGCGCCCCCGCGCGCTCCGATCGGGTCGCCAAGTACAACCGGCTGCTGCGGATCGAGGCCGAGCTGGGCGGCTCGGCGCGCTACGCGGGCGGCACGCGGCTCAGGAACCGAACTCCGAGGTGAAGAGAGACTCGCGGGCGGTGCACGCCGGCCGCGAGCTGAAGCCGCGGGACCCGCTGGCGCCGCCGATCGTGCAGACGGCGGTCTATGTCTACGACGACCTCGACGACTACGACGCGGTGGCGCGTGGAGACAGCCCCGGCCACGTCTACGCGCGCAACTCCAGCGAGAACACCGACTGGCTGGAGCGGGCAGTGGCCGACCTGGAGGGCGCTGAAGGCGCCGTGGCTACGGGCTCCGGGATGGCGGCCATCCTGCTGGCGCTCCTGGCACTGACCCCGGAACCGAAGCCGCTGCTCGTTCAGCGTGAGCTCTATGGGGTGACGCTGGCTTTGCTGCGGCAGGACTTCGCGCCCCGCGGCTACGAGCTGCGCTATGCGGACTTCGCCGACCTCGACCAGGTCCGCCAGGGCCTCCCGGGCGCCGGGCTGCTGATCTGCGAGACCATCACCAACCCGCTCTGCAAGGTCGTCGACCTCGAGGCGGTCTGCCGCCTGGCCGTCGAGCGCCAGGTGCCGGTGCTGGTCGACAACACCTTCGCCTCGCCGGCGCTCTTCCGGCCGCTGGCCGTGGGCGCCACCGCCACCGTGCACAGCGCTACCAAGTACATCGGCGGGCACTCGGACCTGACCGCCGGTGTGGTCGCCGCCGGCGCCGCCCTGGTCAAGGACATGCGGGCGCGCGGCGTGCGCATGGGGACCACCCTCGGCCCCTTCGAGGCCTGGCTCGCGCTGCGCGGCCTGCGCACCCTGGGACTGCGGATGGCGCGCCACAGCACCAACTCGGTGCGCCTGGCCGAAGGCCTGGCCGGCCTCGACGCCGTGGAGCGCGTGCACCACCCCCTGCTCGAGGGCTCGCCCTGGGAGGCGACCGCGCGGCGGTTGCTGCCCGAGGGCTCGGGCGGCATGATGGCGTTCGACCTGGCGGGGGGCCGCGAAGCGGTTCAGGGCATGCTGGGGCGGCTGCGGTTGGTTCGCTTCGCGGCCAGCCTGGCCGGGGTCGAGACGACCATCTCCTACCCGGACCTCACCTCCCATCGGTCGCTGCCGCCCGAGGAGCGGCTGGCGCTCGGAATCACCCCGGGCACGGTGCGGGTCTCGGTCGGGATCGAAGACCCCGAGGACGTGTTGGAGGACTTCCGGCAAGCCATCGCTAGGTGAAGCTCTACACCTTCGTGCAGCTGGCCGAGACCGCGCTCTTCGCCGCCGTGCTCCTCTACGGGCTCCTGATCTGGCGGCCCTCGCTGGCCGCGCTGGGCGGCGGG
>DATCNF010000029.1:0-2748 GCA_036565325.1 Candidatus Dormiibacterota bacterium
ACCTCGTACTCTTCCAGCACTACTCGGACAGCGGCGCGCGGGAGCCGCTGTTCGGGCTCGACGTCTCCTTCTACCTGCTCCAGCTGCCCCTGCTCCACGACGCCGTCAACTGGCTGCTGGGACTCTTCTTCATGACCGCGCTCCTGGTGGGCGCCGCCTACGCCTGGCGGGGAGACACCTTCGACCTGAACCTCGCGCCGGGCGCGATCGCGCACCTCAGCGTGCTGATGGCGCTGATCGCGCTCACGCTGGCGGGGGCGACCTGGCTCGGCCGCTACGACCTGCTCTACCAGCACAACGGCGTCGTCTTCGGCGCCGGCTATGCCGACGTCAACGCGCGCGTGCCGATCGCGACCGGGCGCGCGCTGCTGTCGGTTGTGCTGGGCGCCGGGCTGCTTTTCAACGTGGTGCAGCGGCGCTATGCGATCCCGATCGCCGCCGGGACGATCTGGGCGGTGGCGGCGGTGATCGGCGCCATCTACCCGGGCATCGTGCAGAACGTGGCCGTCAAGCCGTCCGAGCTCAACCAGGAACGGCCGTACATCCAGAACGAGATCAGCTTCACACGCCAGGCTTACGGGCTGCAGGGCATCCAGGCACAGCAGTTCCAGGGCGACGCGCCGCTCACCGCGCAGGCCGTGGCCGACGACCAGGCCACCATCGACAACCTGCGGCTCTGGGACTTCCGGCCTCTGCTCGACACCTACAGCCAGCTGCAGACGATCCGCACCTACTACGCCTTCCACGACATCGACCTCGACCGCTACCAGATCAGCGGCAAGTACCAGCAGCTCGAGATCAGCGCCCGCGAGCTCGACTCCAGCAAGCTGCCTTCGCAGGCGCAGACCTGGGTCAACCAGAAGCTCGTGTACACGCACGGCTACAGCGTGGCCGCGTCACAAGTCAGCGCGGTGACCCCGGAAGGGCTGCCCCAATACGTGGCCAGCGACATCCCGACCACCGGCCCGCTGGCGGTGACGCAGCCCGACATCTACTTCGGCGAGGGCGCCAACGCGGGCGACTATGTGATCGGGCACTCCAGCCAGGCCGAGTTCGACTACCCGAGCCAGACCGGCGACAACAAGACGGTGACCTACGCGGGCACGCACGGCGTGCCCATGGACGGCACCAATCGCACGCTCTGGTCGCTGCGCCTGGGCGACTTCAACCTGCTGGTCTCGCCGCAGGTCACGCCGCAGAGCCAGATGCTCTACCGGCGCAACATCGCGGACCGGGTGAGCGCGATCGCGCCCTTCCTGCAGTTCGACGCCGACCCCTACATCGTGGTCGCGGACGGCAAGTTGTACTGGGTCATCGACGCTTATACAACGGCTTCGACCTATCCCTACGCGCAGACCAACGACGACGGGTCGCTCAACTACATCCGCAACTCGGTCAAGGTCGTCGTCGACGCGTACGAGGGGACGACCGACTTCTACGTGAGCGACCCCAACGACCCCATCATCCGCGCTTATCGCGCCGCCTTCCCGGCCATGTTCAAGTCGCTGGACCGCATGCCGGAGGCGGTGCGCGCGCACGTGCGGGTGCCAGAAGGGCTGTTCAAGATCCAGACCCAGCTGTACCGCACGTACCACATCACCGACCCGCAGGCGTTCTACAACCGCGAGGATGTCTGGGACTTCCCGGTCGAGCAGAGCGGGCCCAACGCCAACCAGGCGCTCGAGCCGTACTACGTGATGATGCGGCTGCCGGACCAGGCGCAGGCCGAGTACCTGCTGATCCAGCCCTTCACGCCGCGCGGCAAGCAGAACATGGTGTCCTGGCTGGCGGTGCGCAATGACGCGCCCAACTACGGGCAGGCGGTGGTGTTCGAGCTGCCCAAGGACCGCACCATCTTCGGACCGCAGCAGGTGGCCGCCTTGATCCAGAACACGCCCGAGTACTCGCGTGATGTCTCGCTGCTCAACCAGCAGGGCTCGTCGGTGGTGCAGGGCAACCTGCTGGTGGTGCCGATCGGCAACACGTTCATCTACTTCCAGCCCATCTACCTGAAGTCGAGCCAGACCCAGACCATCCCCGAGCTGAAGAAGGTGCTGCTCGTGCACCGCGACCAGGTCGTCTACGCGAACACTCTGCAGGATGCGCTGGCGGTGCTCCTGGGCACCGCGCCCAACACCACGCCGCCCACCAACAACCCGCCTCCCACCACCACCAACCAGACCGTCCAGCAGCTGGCGCAGCTGGCGCTGCAGCACTACAACCAGGCCCAGGCCGACCTCAAGAACGGCGACCTCGCGGGCTACGCCAACGAGATGAACCAGGTCGGGCAGATCCTGCAGCAGATCGTGGCCGCCACCGGGGGCGCGCCCACCACCACGCCCTCGCCCTCGCCGAGCACCTCACCCTCGCCGCGGGCCTCGCCCTCCCCCTAACCGGTCGCCGGAGGGCGCCGGAGCGGGACGAAGCGCACCGGGAAGAGGTCCCGTGAGGAGCCGTCCTTCCTCACCACCTCGAGCACCTGGTCGCCGCCCTCGGGGCCGACCGGGATCACCAGCCGGCCCAGCTCCGTGAGCTGCTCGAGGAGCGCGGGCGGGACGGTGGGCGCGGCGCAGGCGACCAGGATCCCTTCATAGGGCGCCTCTCGGGCCCAGCCGTTCCAGCCGTCGCCGATCGCCACCCTGACGTTGGCGAAGCCCAGGCGCCGGAGCCGGTCCTCGGCAAGTTCGGCCAGCTGAGGCACCAGCTCCACCGTGATCACCTCCCGGCAGAGGCGGGCCAGGATGGCGG
>DATCNF010000030.1:0-2284 GCA_036565325.1 Candidatus Dormiibacterota bacterium
GTCCACCTCAGGCTGCCGAAGTGACCCCGGAGGCCGATGCCAAGCTGATCTTCGAACGCGGTCCCCTGACGCGGCGCGAGATCAAGAAGCTCTCCAACGACAAGGCCTACGAGTATTTCCAGGCCATGGGCGCGATCTTGAAGGAGCTCGGCCCAGAGGCTTTCGCAACTCGTCGCGAGGAGCTGCGTGAAGCGGTGCTGCGCAAAATCGTCAATCGTTGATTGATAAAGCGACTGTTCGACACTCGTTATGTGTTCTGCTATCTATAGATGACACCGCCCATGACGCGATCCAGCGCACTGCTGGTAGACGACGAGCAGCTGATTCTCGACCTCTACTCGGCGGCCCTGCGCCAAAGCGGCTTCACCGTCCACCAGGCTTCCGACCCGGCTACGGCGCGCGCGATCTGCGCCCGGGCCCGGCCTGACGTCATCTGCATCGACGGCCGGATGATCCATGCCTCGGGCGGCAACCTGGCGCGCGACCTGATCGAAGGCGGCTGCCCGGTCGTGGTCTTCACCAACGACCAATCGCTCTACGACCACCCGCCGGCCGGCGTTGCCGGCCGCCTGATCAAGGTCAACACCCGGCCGGCCGACCTGGGCGACCGGTTGCGCGAGATCCTGACTCGGGTCCCCGAGCGGCTCCGCTAGCGACCCCCGAGCGACGCCACCAGGTAGGCCCCCGGGTCCACCAGCCGGCCCGCGACGTGCACCTCGAAGTGGAGGTGCGGCCCCGTCGAATAGCCGGTCGAGCCTTCGAGCCCGATCTGCTGCCCGCGGTGGACGGTGTCGCCGGGGCTGACGCCGATCTGGTCGAGGTGGCCGTAGATGGTGTCCAGGGTGCCGCCATGCGCGATCACGACATGGTTGCCATAGCCGAAGTAGCGGCCTAACGACCCTTCGGCCCCGGTCAGCACGACCACGCCGTCGGCGGGCGCCAGGACGGGCGTGTCCTGGGGGCCGGCCAGGTCCACACCCATGTGGAAGTGGTCGTATCCCTGGTAGGCCGGCTCGCCCTCGAGGTCGGTGGGGCCGTATTCCTGGCTGATCTCGAAGCTCTGCTCGGGGTAGCTCAGGCGCGGCGCGGGGGTCGCCAGGCCCTGGTCGGCCAGCGCCTGGCGCGCCTCGTCGTAGGCCGCTCCGAGGCCTTCCGCGGCCGCGCTGGCGAGTGCCGCGTCGAGCCCGTCGGCGTCGGCCGAGCCGTCCGCCAGCGGGCGGCCGTAGAGGCTCTGCAACTGCTGTGCGGCGACGGTGGCGAGAGCGTCCAGTTGGGCGCGGCGGCCCTGCAGGCGGCTGCCGATGCCGGCCAGGTTGCCCAGCTCGGCATGCGCGGTCGCGATGGCCGTGGCCTGGTTTCGCGCCGACCCGCGGTCGGTGAGCTCGGCCAGCACCCGGCCGCTCTCGGCCAGGTTGGCCGCGACCACGGGGTCGAGCTGGTCCCGGGTCTGCTGCGCGTACTGGGCGTCGATGGTGAGCCGGGAGGCGATCGGGGCGCGGTAATCGGGTGGCGGATGTAGTAGCGGGTGGTCAGGGTCGCGGCCTGGGCCGGGACGGAGCCGGCAAGGCCCGCGGCGGCGGCTAGGGCGAGGGCCAGGAGTCGGAATTTCAAACCGGGGTCCGAGGCTAGCCCCGCCCGCGATCGAAGCGCCCGGGCAGCCGCCAAAGGCCCGTAAAGGGCCGAGGCCCATTTGTCGGAGCGGGGTCCCTAGGAGAGGTAGCGCTCGAAGGTCAGCCGGCGCAGCGCGACGGTCAGCGCGACCGCGCCCGCCACCAGCAGCAGCACCGCCAGTACCGGCACCTTGACGGATCCCGGCAGCACCAGCAGCACGGCGTTGACCAGGAGCAGGATCGGCATCAGCAGGAAGCCGTTGATCTGCTGCGAGGTCCGGAAGTCGCGCGCCAGGAGCGCGAGCACGAAGGAGATGCAGATCGAGCAGGCGATCGCGCAGGCGAGCAGGAGCAGCTCCGCGGCCACCCAGCCCGGTCCGGCCAGCCCCAGCACGAGCACCGCGATGGACTGGATCGCGAAGAGCGGGAGCATCACGGTGACCGCGATCAGCAGAGTTGCCGCCAGCTTGGCGTAGATGATGTCGGTGAGCCTCACCGGCAGCGCGATCAGCAGCTCCAACGTCTTCCGCTCCCGCTCCTGGACGATCGTGTAGAGCGACGTGACCGAGGGCATGATGATGCCCGACAGCGAGGTGAACATCGGGATCAGGTAGAAGGCGAGGATCCCGATCGGCTTCAGCCCGGCCAGGCCCGGCGGCGCCGCGGTGGGGATC
>DATCNF010000031.1:0-4250 GCA_036565325.1 Candidatus Dormiibacterota bacterium
GTGCTGGCCCTTGCTGTCGGCGGCCCCTCGCGCGTACACGGCGCCGTCCCGCACGGTCGGCTCGAAGGGCGGCGAGAGCCACTCCTCGAGGGGGTCAGGCGGCTGGACGTCGTAGTGGCCGTAGATGGTCAGGGTCGGCGCCGAGGGCCCCGCGCCCAGCCACTCGCCGAGCACCACCGGGTGCGGCCCGCCCGAGTTGGAGACCAGCTCGGTGCGCATGCCCATGCCCTCCATCAGGGCCGCCAGCCAGTCGGCGTTGCGGCGCACGTCGGCGGCATGCTCGGGGAGCGCCGACACGCTCGGGATGGCGAGCTCCTCGAAGAGCTCGCGCTCAGCGCGCTCCGTTCTGCGCCACTCCGTTCATGAATCGAATCAGCATCTCGATGCCCCGGTGGAAGTGGTCGAGGCTGAAGCACTCGTGGGGCGAATGCGCGCCGGAGCCCGGCTGGCCCAGGCCGCTGACCACCATGGGCGCGCCCAGCGCCTCCTGGAAGTCGATGGCGACCGGGATCGAGCCGCCCATCCGGCGCGGCTGCGCCCGTTTGCCGAATGCCTGCTCGAACGCATCGGCAGCCGCACGCGCGGCCAGGTGGTCGCTGCCGCAGACCACCGGCGGGGCCGAGCCCAGGTCCCTGACCTCGACCTTGACCCCCGCCGTGCTCAGCTCGGAGACGTACTCCGAGAAGTTCTCGAAGATGCGCCCCGGGTCCTGCCCGGGGACCAGCCGCATGGAGACCTTGGCCATCGCCTCGCGCGCGATCACGGTCTTGGAGCCCTCGGCCGTGAAGCCGCCGAGGAAGCCGTTCACGTCCAGCGTGGGCCGGGCGCCGAGCCGCTCGACCGCGTCGAAGTCGGCCTCGCCCTCGAAGACCTCGGACTGCATGATCCGCTTCAAGGTGGCGTCGTACTCGGGACCTCGCGGCCAGGAGGCCATCTCCTCCCGGGTGGGCGGGATGATGCCGTCGTAGAAGCCGGGCACCGTGATCCGGCCTTGGCGGTCTTTGAGCTCGCCCAGGATCCGCGCCAGGGTGTTGAGCGGGTTGGGCGCGATCCCGCCGAAGCCGCCTGAATGGAGGTCGGTGCCGGCGCCGGTGGCGCGGATCTCGGTGTAGACGATCCCGCGCAGGGCGCTGGTCAGCGAGGGCACCCCGTCGCTGGCGAACCCGCCGTCCCAGATCAGCACGTAGTCGGTGGCCAGGCGATCGGCGTGGGCCCGGATGTAGCGGGGCAGCGAGACCCCGCTGATCTCCTCCTCGCCCTCGACCAGGAAGCGCAGGTTGACGGGCGGGCCGCCGGCGGCGAACCAGTGCTCGGCCGCCTTGAGCGCGGCGAAGTGGTTGCCCTTGTTGTCGGCGGAGCCGCGCGCGTAGACCAGGCCGTCGCGGACGGTGGGCTCGAAGGGCGGCGACTCCCATGCCTCGAGCGGGTCTGGAGGCTGGACGTCGTAGTGCCCGTAGATGGTGAGCAGCGGCGCGCCGGACCGGCCTTTCCACTCGGCCTCCAGGACCGGGTGCCTGCCACCCTCGACATCGGTGAGGGAGGTCTGGAAGCCCATGGCCTCAAAGCGCCGGCGCAGCCATTCCGCGTTGCGACGCACGTCGGCGGCGCGCTCCGGCAAGGTACTGATGCTCGGGATTCGGAGCTCCTCGAAGAACTCCTCCTGGTCGCGCTCGCGCGCTCCGCGCGCCGACTCCAGGGCGCCCTCCAGGCTCAATTAACGCTCGCCGGCCGTGAGCGGGAAGAAGCAGGCCGCCTCGTGGCCGTCCAGGTGCACGGTGTCCAGCGGCGGCACCTCCTGCGCGCACCTGTCCTGCGCCTTGAAGCAGCGGGTGCGGAAGCGGCAGCCGGAGGGCGGGTTGACCGGGGAGGGCACGTCGCCCTTGAGGATGATCCGCTGGCGGCCGCGCTCGACCTTGGGGTCGGGGATCGGGATCGCCGACAGCAGAGAGCCCGTGTAGGGGTGCTTGGGGTTCCGGTACAGCTCGCCGGCGGGCGCCAGCTCGACCACCTTACCCAGGTACATGACCGCGATCCGGTCCGAGATGTGCTTGACCACCGAGAGGTCGTGGGCGATGAACAGGTAGGTCAGGTTGAACTGGTCCTGGAGGCGCTCCAGGAGGTTGATGATCTGGGCCTGGATCGACACGTCGAGCGCCGAGATCGGCTCGTCGCAGACGATGAAGGAGGGGTCGACGGCGAGGGCGCGGGCGATCCCGATGCGCTGGCGCTGGCCGCCCGAGAACTCGTGCGGGTAGCGGTTGTTGAAGTTGGGGTTGAGGCCCACCACCCGCAGCAGCTCGCTGACCCTTTCCGCGCGCTGCTTCTTGTTGGTGTACAGGCGGTGGATGTCGAGCGGCTCACCGACGATGTCGCCCACCGTCTGCCGGGGGTCGAGCGACGCGTAGGGGTCCTGGAAGATCATCGCCATGTCGCGGCGCACGCGCCGCATCTCCCCGCTGCCGAACCGGGTCACGTCCTCGCCCTTGAAGATGACCTGGCCCGCGGTGGGCTCGATAAGCCGCAGGATGCTGCGGCCGAGCGTGGTCTTGCCGCAGCCCGATTCGCCGACCAGTCCCAGCGTCTCGCCCTGCTTGATCGTGAGGTCCACCCCGTCGACGGCATGCACGTGCGCGACCGTGCGCTGGAGGATGCCGGCCGTGACCGGGAAGTAGGTCTTGAGGCCGCGGACCTCGAGGATGGGGTCCGCGGCGGTCCAGGCCTTGGTCAGCTTGGGCTTGGGCGGGGTCGCGGCCTGGGCGCTCATACGGCCGCCTCGTTGAGGTCCGTGCCGGCCTGGGTCACCCAGCACGCCGCCAGCTGGGTGGGGCCGACCGGCTGCAGCGACGGCGCCTCCCGGATGCACTTGTCGATGCGGAAGGGACAGCGCGGGTGGAAGGCGCATCCGGAAGGCAGGTTGGTCAGGTCCGGCGGCAGACCCTCGATGGCTCGCAGAGGCTCGTGCTCCTCGGCGTCGAGGCGCGGGATCGAGCGCAGGAGCGCCCAGGTGTAAGGGTGTTTGGGGTTGGCGAAGACGTCCTCGGTGGGTCCTTGCTCGACCACCCTGCCCGCGTACATGACCATCACCCGCTCGCACATCCCGGCCACCACGCCCAGGTTGTGCGTGATCAGGATGGTGGCGGTGCCGAACTCCTGGTTGACGTTGCGCAGGAGATCCAGGATCTGGGCCTGGATGGTCACGTCGAGAGCGGTGGTGGGCTCGTCGGCGATCAGCACGCTGGGGCCGGCGGAGAGGCCCATCGCGATCATGGCGCGTTGGCGCATGCCGCCCGAGAACTCGTGCGGGAACTGGTCGGCGCGCTTCTCGGGCTCCGGGATGCCGACCTTGCGGAGGAAGCCGATCGCCTCCTTGAGCGCCCTCTTGGCGTCGAAGCCCTTGTGCAGGCGAAGCGGTTCGCCGACCTGCCAGCCGGTCTTGAAGACCGGGTTCATCGAGGTCATCGGGTCCTGGAAGATCATTGCGATCTCCTGGCCCCGGATCTCCTGCATCTCGGTGTTGGAGGCCTTGGCCAGGTCGCGGCCCTTGTAGAGGACCTTGCCGCTCGCGATCCGGCCCGGCCGCTGCAGCAGGCGCATCACGCTGAGCACGGTCACGGACTTGCCGGACCCGGACTCGCCGACGATGCCCAGGGTCTCTCCAGGGTCGAGGTAAAAGGAGACGCCGTCCACCGCCTTGACGGTCCCCACCTTGGTCGGGAAGACGGTGTGGAGATCCTCGACCTCCAGGAGGTGCGCGGCCATTGGCGCTACTTGAGCCGGGGGTCGAAGGCGTCGCGGACGGCGTTACCGAAGATGTTGGCCGAGAGCACCGCCACCACGATGCAGACGCCCGGCAGGATCACCAGCGCGACCGAGTGGTAGAAGTAGCTCTGGGCGTTCAGGAGCATGTTGCCCCAGCTCGGTGTCGGGGGCTGCACGCCCAGGCCGATGAAGTCGAGCGCCGCCTCGGTGAGGATGATCTGGCCCACGCCCAGGCTGGCGGCCACGATCATCACCGGCAGCACGTTGGGGAGCAGGTGGATCCCCATGAGGCGGAAGTTGGAGGCGCCGATCGACTTGGTGGCGAGCATGAAGTCCCGGTTCTTGACCGAGAGCACCTCGCCGCGCACCAGGCGCGCCACGCCGCCCCAGACCGTGATCGCAATGATGATCGACAGCGAGATCGCGTTGTGCTCGATCGTCCAGGGCCCGACCGGGAGCGGCAGCAGTGACGTGATCAGGATCAGCAGGTA
>DATCNF010000032.1:0-2540 GCA_036565325.1 Candidatus Dormiibacterota bacterium
CCGTCCAGCGCGCCGCCGAGGCCGGGGCGGAGACGGCGCCCTCGCTGGCCGCGGCCCTGGGTCCGCCCGCCCATGTTTTTCTGTCGGTGGTGCCCCCCGACAGTGCGCTGCAGCTTGCCGAGCAGGTGGCGGCGGCGCTGCCCGAACGGGCCGCCGGGTCCCTGCTCTACGTCGACTGCAATGCGGTGTCGCCGGCGACCTCGGCGCGGATCGGGGAGATCGTGACCGCGGCCGGCGCGCGCTACGTGGACGTCGGCATCATCGGGGCGCCGCCGCGGCCGGTGCTCTACGCGTCGGGCGAGCATGCGGGCGATCTTGTGGACCTGGCCGCCGGCGCGCTGGACGTGCGCGACATCGGGGGCGCCGCCGGCCGCGCCTCGGCCCTGAAGATGTGCTACGCCGCCTTCACCAAGGGCACCACCGCGCTGGCCACCGAGCTCCTGGTCGCCGCGCAGCGGCTGGGCGTGAGCGAGGAGCTGCGCGCCGAGCTCGCAGAGAGTGCGCCCGACCTGCTGGGGATCGCCACCCGGTCGGTGCCCCGGATGCCGCCCAAGGCCTACCGCTGGATCGGGGAGATGGAAGAGATCGCCGCCACCTTCGCCGCCGTCGGCCTCACGCCGCAGTTGCTGAGGGGCGCGGCCGAGATCTACCGGCTGGTCGAGGCGGCTGGTCCTCCCAGCGGCGACCTCGACGAAGTCGTCAGGAAGCTGGCAGAAGCGCCCTGAACTGGACGGCCACCGCCCGCATCGGATCGGCGCTGCGGCGGGCCCGCCCCAGCATCAAGGCACCCTCCAGGCTGCAGAGGAAGCCCGTGGCCAGTGCCCTTCCTGACTCGACCCCGCGGCTCTCCAGATAGTCGGTGAGCAGCTGCTCCCAGGCCGCCAGCGCCGATTCCGAGGCCTGGCGCAGGCGCTCGGAGACCGGGGTGCCCTCTAGCGCCACGGCCGCGATCGGGCAGCCTTCCGTGTAGTTGGAACGCTCGAGGCGGCGCGCGTAGCGCTCGGCGATGTCGGCCAGCGCGTCCGCCGGCACGGGATGGGCGTCCAGGCTTCTGCGGAGCCAGCCCAGGACCACCTCGCGCGAATAGTCGACCGCCTCGATCGTCAGCTCCTCCTTGCCGCCGGGGAAGTGGAAGTAGAGTGAGCCGCGCGGGGCGCCGGACTCTTCCAGCACCTGCAGGAGACCGGTGCCGTTCAGGCCCTGGCGCTGCAAGAGCGCGGCGGTGGTCTCCACGATTCGGCGCCGGGTCTCGCCGCGCTGAGGCATGACCGTATTTAAGCACAAACTATGCAGACCGGTCTATTATGCAGGCGTGGCCAGCCTGCACCTCTCTGACGGCTCGACTCTGCAGCTGCGACCCCTGGAGCCGGAGGACGGCGCGCTCCTGGCCAGGCTGTTCTACCGGCTCTCGCCGGAGACCGTCTACAAGCGCTTCCTGAGCCCCATCCCCAGTCCCTACCGGCCCGAGCTGCAGCGCCTGCTGGAGATCGACCACCGCGACCGCGAAGCCCTGGCCGTGCTCTCGGAAGGCGAGGTGGTGGCGGTGGTGCGCTACGCGCGCGACGCCCAGCACCCGGAGGTCGCCGAGATCGCGATCGTGGTCGAGGACGGCTGGCAGCGAAGGGGGCTGGGGGCGCTGTTGATCCGGCGCCTGGCGGCGGTGGCGCGGCGGCGCGGGATCGGCGCCTTCCACGCCACCATGCTGGGCGACAACCGGCCCGCCATGCGCCTGCTGCGCGGGCTGTCGGCCGCTGCCCGCTTCCAGTGGAGCACCGGGGAGCTGGAGGCGGAGGTGCCGCTGCGGGCCCCCACCCCTACCCTCCCCGCGGGGCAGCGGGACGCAGGTAGCGCGCGGACACCACTCGCTCGCCCTGCAGCTCCAGGACCCAGGTCGAGCCCTTCTCCGCCTGTAGCGCGCCCTTGACGACGCCCTGCCGGGCCAGGTGACCGAGGACGTCGGCGCAGATGTCGCCGTGGGTGCTGAGAGCAGCGCCCTCCCCCGCCTCTCGCACCAGGTCCAGCGAGGCGAGGCCGGCCCCCTCGGCCAGGCGGTCGTCCTTCTCGACCTCCAGGCCCAGCCGCTCGGCCAGCGGCTCCAGCGTCTGCACGCAGCGCACGTAGGGGCTGGAGATCAGCCGCCGCACACCGAGCGGCTGCAGCTGCTCGACCAGGCCGCGGGCCTGCTTCCACCCCTTCTTGCTGAGCGGCCGCTGGCGGTCATCGCCTTCCCAATCCTCGCGCTCGCCGGCGTGGGCGTGGCGAACCAGGAACACGGGCATCAGGCCGGCGGCGCGAGGGCGCGCAGGATGGCGCGGTCGCCCTCGTGGCTGACCAGCTCGATCGCCTCCCCCAACGAGACCCAGCGCATCTCGTCGACCTCGTCGTTGGGTCGGAACTCGCCGCCGGTGACGGTCATCGCGAAGTAGTCGACGACCTTGGGCCGGCCGTGCCGGTCGCGATAGCGGCTGGCGCCCAGCCGCGGTCCCAGCCGGGCGCGGAGGCCCGTCTCCTCCTCGACCTCGCGGAGAGCGGCCGCCTCC
>DATCNF010000033.1:0-2023 GCA_036565325.1 Candidatus Dormiibacterota bacterium
CTCCTCACCGAGCACCAGCGCACGGTCCTCGACCTCTACCTGCGCCGCGACTGGTCTCTTTCCGAGGTGGCGGCCCGCCAGGAGACGTCGCGGGCTGCGGTGCACGACCTGCTCCGCCGCAGCAGCCAGGTCATGGAGGACTTCGAGCGCCGGCTGGGCCTGCTCGCGCAAGACCGGCGCCGGCGTGACGAGGCCGCCGCGCTCACCCGCGAGCTGGATGCGCTGCGCCGGCGGGTGGGGAGGATGACATAGATGTTCGACTCCCTGAGCGACCGCCTGACCTCCGCGCTGCGCAAGCTCACCGGGCGCGGTGTGCTGCGCCCGGAGGACATCGAGGCCACGCTGCGCGAGGTCCGGATGGCGCTGCTCGAGGCGGACGTCAACTACAAGGTCGTCAAGGACTTCCAGGAGCGCATCCGCACCTCGCTGGCGGGAGCCGACCTGGAGAAGCACTTGAACCCGGCCCAGCAGGTGGTCAAGGTCGTCCACGACGAGCTGGTGGAGATGCTGGGCGCCAATACCGACGGCCTGCACTGGGCGCCGGCGCCGCCCACGATCGTGATGCTGGCGGGCCTCCAGGGCTCGGGCAAGACCACGACCGCGGTCAAGCTGGCCCTGTGGGCGCGGCGCCAGGGACGCCAGCCCATGGTGGTGGCCCTGGACCTGCGCCGGCCCGCCGCCATCGACCAGCTGCGGCTGCTGGCGGAGCGTGAGAAGGTGGACTTCTACTCAGGCACCGGCGCCGTGGAGGCGATCGCGCGCGAGGGCCTGGCCGAGGCCAGGCGGCGGGGCGACGACCTGGTCATCCTCGACACCGCCGGCCGCCTCCATGTCGATGCCGAGTTGCTCGACGAGCTGAAGCGCCTGAAGGCCGCGGTCCCGGTGACCGAGACGCTGCTGGTCGCCGACGCCATGACCGGCCAGGAGGCGGTCGCGGTCGGCCAGTCCTTCGCCGAGGCGGTGGGCCTGGACGGCGTGATCCTGACCAAGCTCGACGGCGACGCCCGCGGCGGGGCCGCGCTCTCGCTGCGCTTCGCCACCGGTCAGCGCATCCGTTTCGCCGGCATCGGCGAGAAGCCCGCCGATCTCGAGGTCTTCCACGCCGACCGGATGGCGTCGCGGATCCTGGGCATGGGCGACGTCCTCAGCCTGATCGAGAAGGCGGAGCGGTCGGTCGACCAGGAGGCGGCGCAGCGGGTCGAGAAGAACCTGCGCGCCGGGACTGTCAGCTTCGACGACTTCCTGATCAACATTCGGCAGCTGAAGTCGATGGGCAGTGTTGCCGGCGTGCTCGAGATGATGCCCGGCGCGGGCCAGTTGAAGGGCGCCCTGGTCGGCAGCGACCCCGAGGCGGAGATCAAGCGGATGGAAGCCATCATCCTGTCCATGACGGGGCGCGAGCGTCAGCACCCCGAGCTGATCGACGCCAGCCGGCGCAAGCGGATCGCGCGCGGCAGCGGGACCCAGGTCAGCGACGTCAACAAGGTGCTGAAGGCGCGCGAAGCCATGCAGCAGCTGCTGCGCCAGCTCGGCGGCGGGCAGCGAAAAGGCAAGGGCGCGGCCGCCCTGCCCGGCCCCGGCAACCTGGGCGGCCTCGGCCGCTTGTTCGGCAGATAACTAGGAGGTATGACTTGGTAAAGATCAGGTTGCGGCGGATGGGGGCCAAGAAGCGGCCCTTCTACCGCCTGGTCGTCGCCGACGCGCGTTCCCCGCGCGACGGCCGCTTCATCGAGCAGCTGGGCTATTACGACCCGCTGACCGATCCCGCCACCATCAAGATCGACGCGGAGAAGGTGACCCGCTGGCTGGCGCAGGGCGCCCAGCCGTCCGACGCGGCTCGCAGCCTGCTCCAGAGGGAGGGAATCCTTGAGCGCACAGCAGCCACCCGGAAGCCCCAACCGGCCGTTTAGGTCCGACCGCCCGGTCGGGGGCGGCGGGGGACGATTTGGCGGCGGCGGCGGCGGCGGCGGCCGCTTCGGCGATCGCGGCGGTGACCGCGGCGGGTTCCGGCGCGCCTATGGCG
>DATCNF010000034.1:0-8349 GCA_036565325.1 Candidatus Dormiibacterota bacterium
GGTGGCGCAGCGCTCGGGCCGCCAGCACCACCACCCCCACCAGCGCCAGGGCGAGGAGGGCCATGACCAGCTGCTGCACCATCCCCGACTGGTACTGCCGGATGGTGTCGGCCAGGATCGCCACCGAGACCGCGACCACGACCGCCGCAACCACCCAAGCGCCCAGCCGCTCCAGCCGCTGGGCGAGCGCTCCCAGGCGCTCCCCGGCGACCTCGCCCCACTCCGCGAAGTCGGTGCCGGCCAGGAAGAGCACCGCGATGATCAGGAAGGAGAGGAAGCCCAGCTGCACCGAGAGGGTCAGGCCGAAGAGGACGGACGAGCCGCCCTGGGCGGATTCCAGCCAGGACACGCCGTAGATGGCGGCGACCAGGAAAGCGTTGGCCAGGAAGAGCCCGAAACCCGGCATGCCGGCCCCCCGCCGCCGCCGCCAGCGCCCGACCGCGATCACGGCCAGCACGGCGAACAGTAGGAGCAGGAGCACATACAGGTAGATCGGGAAGATGACCATCGGCTCGACGAACTGGCCGAACGCGAAATAGAACAGGCCCAGGCCGGCGATCAGGATCGGCCAGCGGGTGTCGAGCAGCCCGGTCAGGAACATGGCCCAGGCGATCGCCTGCAGCGCCAGGCTGAGAACCAGGATCGGGATCGGGATGGTGTCCAGGCTGTTGCCGCCGGAGGTGATGCCCATCCGCGGCAGGGGCAGGTCGCCGGCCAGCACCAGGATCGTGCACACCAGCAGCTCGGCGATGGCGATCCCGGTGTAGAGGCGGAGCGCGCGCTCGGCGCGCAGGAGGGCCAGGGCGCGCTGCCGGAAAGCTCCCAGCAGCGTCTCGTGGGCTTCCTCGTCCTCCTCGGGTGCCTCGTGCGCGAGAGGAGCTGCGACGCCCTCCTCGGTCATTGGTAGCGGCTGCCGCCGAGGTCGATCCAGCCGGGCACGGGGCATCCGCTGGAGGTGTGCGCGTGCGTGCAGTGCACGCCGGCCTTGCCGGGGTCGAGGTAAAGCTGCCCGTGGACGACCAGCTGGTCGCCGCTGTGGGCGGGCACCGGGCGCGCCAGGCTGATGTTGTGGTCGATCTCGAGGCTGTCTCCGCTGCCGGAGCGAACCACCATCACCTCGTGGCCGGGACTGCTCTGGGGATCGCTCAGGAGCGTGGCGTGGAAGGTGACCTCGGCGCCCGCCTGGTGCTGGACGATGTCCTGGTGGAGGACGGCGTCGTCGGGCGTCGGGTCCCCGCCGCAGGCCGCCAGCGCGAGCAGCGCGAGCGCGCCGATCAGCGGGCGGATGCCAGCGCCTCCTCCAACCGGAAGCGGCCTTCGAGCAGCGACCGGCCCACGATCACGGCGTCGGCGCCGGCCCGCCGCACGGTCTCCAGGTCGGCGAGCTCGGCAATGCCGCCGGAGTAGGTCAGGCGGTGCCGGGTCAGTGCCCGCACGCGCGTCAGGATGTCCGCGTCCGGGCCTTCCAGCGTGCCGTCGCGGTCGACGCTGGTCACGATCACACCGCCCAGGGGTGCTTCCTCCCAGGCCGCCAGCAGCTGCTCCAGCGCGAGGTCCTCAACGCCGGTCCAGCCCGTGACAGCCGGCCGGCCCGCCTTGACGTCGAGGGCCGCCAGCACGCGCCCGGGTCGCTCGGTGGCCATCTCCCGGAGCAGGCCCGGGTCGCGGACGGCCGTAGTGCCCATCACCACCGCGGCGGCGCCTGCGCTGAGCCAGCGGTCGGCTTCGGCAGGCCCCCGGATGCCGCCCGCCACCTGGACCGAGATGCCGCCCCGATCCAGGATCGCCGCCACGGCGCCCCGGTTGTGGCTGCCGCCGCGGGCGGCATCCAGGTCGACCAGGTGCAGGCGCTGAGCGCCGGCCGCCGCGTAGGCCGCCGCCGCGGCGGCCGGGTCGCCTCGGTAAGCGCGTTCAGAACCGAAATCGCCCTGGCGCAGTCGCACGACCCGTCCGCCGCGCAGGTCGATGGCCGGGATGACTTCCACCGCGCCGCCAAGTTTGACGCTTCGTCGGCAGCCCGCCGCCGCTTTAGAATCCCCGCCTCGCATGGCCGCGCAGTCGGGTGGACCGCAGATCTCGCCCGACGGCAGCCACCGCTGGGATGGAAAGGCCTGGGTGCCGGTGGCCGCCGCGGTGGCGGTCCCGCCTCGACCTGCCGCCCCGGCCGGCGGAGAGGCGGTTCCCGCCTGGTTGCCGGAGGAGTCGGCCGCGGCGCTGCAGGGGCCGCCGCAGATCGCCGCCTCACCCTCCGCCCCCGCGGAGGCGCTGCCGGAGTGGGCCGCCCCGCGCTCACGCGGGCGGCCGTGGATCGTTTGGGGCGCGGTGGCGGTGATCGCGGGGACGCTGGGGTTCACGTTGTGGACACTCAAGGACCAGTTCCCCGCGCTGAGAGACTTCGGCCTCAACTCGGCGCCGGCGCCGGCGGGTAGGTCGACGCCCGATCCCAGCCTCAGCCAGTACCAGCGGGCCGACCAGCTGCTGAACCTGCAGCTGGCGCCGATGCTGGTCACCGCCGGCCAGGCCGAGCAGGTGATGGCGACCGACTGCGGCCAGGGCCACGTCCTCGACCAGGCCTGCCGGGCCGCCATGACCGACGCCTATCACAAGATCGACCTGGTCATCCAGCAGATCGACAAGTCCGACGCGCCGCCCTGCATCCAGCCCCAGCTGAAGGACTACCGCAACCTCCTCAACCTCGCCGACACCAACCTGTCGATGGCCGTGCAGGCGTTCGACAAGCGCGACCTGGGAATGACCGCCCAGCAGATCCAGAACTTCGCCACCGTGATCCAGAGCTCGGGGGCCCGAGGACAGGCCTTGCAGTCGGCCCTGGACGCCTGCCCGAAGACGCTCCCGGGCGGATCGACGCCCAAACCTACCGGTAGTTCTTGAACTCCAGCGGGACCGAGATATCCTCGGCCTCGCGCAGCATCTTCATGACCGCCTGGAGCTGGTCCTTGCTGGGGCTGGTCACGCGCAGCTGGTCGCCCTGGATGCGGGCCTGGACCTTGTTGCTGACAGATCGGATCCGCTTCTGCAGGTCCTTGGCGAGGGCATCGTCGATGCCCGCGTTGAGCTTGACCTCGATCTGGCCGCGGCCGTGGCCGACCGTCTTGGGCTCGCCGGGCTGGAAGAGCTTGCCCGAGAGCCCCCGGCGAGCGCCCTTCTCGACCACCACCTGGTAGAGGGCGCGCGCGCGGTCCTCGGTCGAGGCCTCGACCACGATCACCCCGCCCTTGTGCTCGACGCTGGGCTCGGTGCCCTTGAAATCGAAGCGAGTGCCGGCTTCGCGGCGGGCCTGGTCCAGGGCGTTGGTGAGCTCGGCCTGGTCGTACTCGGAGACGACGTCGAAGCTGAATTCCTGTGGCATTCGACCCGGCTCCTAGACGAAGTGGACGATCTGGTTGAGGCCGATCAGCAGGACCAGGATCCCGAGCCCGGCGCCCAGCACGGCGCTGCCGCCGAGCAGGACCGCGATTCCCAGCTGGCCCTCGTCGATGGGTTCCAGGGCAGCCGGGTCGCTCGGCGCCGGCGCGCGCTCGATGTCGTCCACGCCCTCGGCCTCGGCTTTCTGCAAGAGCTCGTCGAGCACCGCCTTGCCTCCCGCGGGGACGGGCTTGGACTCGAGGTGCGCGATCGCCTCCCGCAGGTTGTCGCGGTTCTCCCCGAGCTCGGTGACGACCATGTCCAGCGTCTTCGACGCGGACGGCGTCGGATGCTCGCGCCTGAGGTCGGCGATGATCCCATAGAGGCTCATCCGGTTTCGATTCTAAGGGGGAGGGGATTGAAGCCTAGAATCGAGGCAGCATGAGCGCCGACCCACATACCGCGCCGCCCTTCATGTCCACGGCCCCTAAGCCCGCCAACCACTGGGTCTACTTCAACGGCGAGGTCCAGCGCTACGACGACGTGCACCTCGGGCTCATGACGCACGCCCTTCATTACGGGACGGGGTGCTTTGAAGGCATCCGCGCCTACTGGAACGACCAGCGCAACCAGCTCTTCCTGCTCGCGGCCGGCCCTCACTTCGACCGCCTGCGCCGCTCCGCGCGAATCATGCGCATGGAGCTCCCCGACGACACCCAGACCCTGGTCAACGTCACCCTAGACCTCCTGCGGCGCAACGACTTCAAGTCGGACGTCTACATCCGGCCGATCATGTTCAAGTCGGCCGAGGAGATCGGCGTCCGCCTGCGCGGCCTGGCCGAGAGCTTCGCCATCTACATGGTGCCCTTCGGCAAGTACGTCGAGATCGACGGCGGCATCCGCTGCATGGTCTCCAGCTGGCGGCGAGTCTCCGACCAATCGCTGCCGGCGCGGGGCAAGATCACCGGCTCCTACGCCAACTCGGCGCTGGCCAAGAACGAGGCCATCGAGTCCGGCTTCGACGAGGCGATCGTGCTGGCCATGGACGGCCACGTCTCCGAGGGCTCCGCTGAGAACCTGTTCATGGTCAAGGAGGGCGAGGTCATCACCCCGCCGGTCACCGACGACATCCTGGAGGGGATCACCCGCAAGTACGTGATGAACATCGTCCGCGAAGAGCTCAAGATGCCGATGGTCGAGCGCAGCATCGACCGCACCGAGCTCTACACCTGCGACGAGCTGATCCTCTGCGGCACCGGCGCGCAGATCTCGCCGGTGATCGAGCTCGACCACCGGCCGATCGGCGACGGCCGAGTCGGGGAGATCGCGCAGGAGCTCCAGCAGATCTACTTCGGCGCCGTCCGCGGCGAGAACCCGAAGTACTCGGACTGGGTCCTCCCGGTCTACTGACGGCTACTTAAGCAAGCCAGATCCTGAGTTCGGCCGGTTAGACTCGGCCGCGCCCATGAAGGTCGTGGCGGCGCCCAACCCGTTCAAGGGAACACTCGGCTCCCCCGCCGCCGCTCGGGCCATCGCCCGGGGCGTGCGCCGAGCCTGGCCCGAGGCCGAGGTGGCTGAGGTCCCGGTCGCCGACGGCGGTGAGGGCACGGTCGAGGCGCTGGTCGCGGCCGCCGCCGGCGAGCTCGTCATGGTCACCGTGGAAGGCCCCCTCGGCGACCCGGTGGAGGCCGAGTTCGGCCTCATCGACGGCGGCCGCACGGCGGTCGTCGAGCTGGCCTCCAGCAGCGGCCTGCCCCTGGTCCCGAACAGCCGGCGCGACCCGCGCGTTACTTCCACGTACGGCTTCGGCCAGGTACTGGAAGCTGCGCGCAGCAGGGGAGTCAGCAAGATCATCGCCGGGATCGGCGGTTCGGCGACCAACGACGGTGCGGCCGGGATGGCCCAGGCGCTGGGCATTCGGCTCCTCGACGCCGAGGCTAGGGACCTGCCGCGGGGTGGCGGCGCGCTGGCCCGGCTCGACCGCATCGACCCCTCCGGTCTGGATCCGCGGTGGCGGGAGATCGCGGTGGAGGTGGCGGTGGACGTGACCAACCCGCTGACCGGTCCCGAGGGGGCCAGCGCGGTCTACGGCCCTCAGAAAGGCGCCACCCCGGAGCTGGTCGCGGAGCTCGACTCCGCACTCGCGCACTTCGCGGAGGTGCTGAAGCGCGACTTCGGCAAGGACGTTTCGAGCCTCTCGGGCGCGGGCGCCGCGGGCGGGGCGGGCGCGGGCTTGGTCGCCTTCCTCGACGCCCGGCTGGTCCGGGGCGCGCCGCTGGTGGTGGAGGCGGCGGGCTTCGACCGCGCGCTCGCCGGGGCCTCGATGGTGATGAGCGGCGAAGGCCGCGTCGACTCCCAAACCGCCTACGGCAAGGGCCCGGCCGAGGTGGCGGCCCGCTCGGCCCGGGCCGGGGTGCCCGTGGTCCTGCTGGCGGGGGCGCTGGGCGACGGCTGGGAGGCCGTGCTCAAGGTGGGCGTGGCCGCGGTGCTGCCGCTGGCGGAGCGGCCCTCGACACTGGAGGAGATGGAGCGTGACGCGGAGGCCCTGATCGAGCGCGCGGCCGAGCGCGCCTGCCGGCTGATGGTGGTGTTGAGGTGAGCACCGACACGCGCACGGACATCGACCTGGTCGAAGCCTTCCGGGCCGGCGAGAGCTCCGCCTTCGAGGAGCTGCACCGGCGCTACGTGGGCTCGATCTACCGGCTGGTCCGGCGCAAGCTGGGGGACGCGCTGCTGGCCGAGGACATCGCCCAGGAGACCTTCCTCAAGGCGCTGCGCAACCTCGACCGCGTCGACGAGAGCTTCAACTTCGGCGGCTGGATCCATACCGTGGCCCGCAACCTCTGCTACGACGAGCTGCGGCGCCGCCAGCGCGACCCGCGCGAGCTGGCCGACCACCTGGAGGACGACGAGGACGCCATGCTGCGCCTCCCCGCGCCGGCCCACGCCTACGACCCGGTCGTGCAGAGCGAGACCAACGAGCTCCGGCGCCAGGTCTGGCTGGTCGCCCAGCGGCTGCCCGAGAAGTACCGGCTGGTGCTCACCCTGCGCGAGCTCCAGGGCCTCAGCTACCGGCGCATCGCCCAGGTCATGAAGATCAGCGAGAGCGCGGTGGAGACCCTCTTGTACCGGGCGCGGCTGCGCTTCAAGGAGGAGTTCGTGACCATGCAGGGGGGCACCGAGCTGGCCTGCGCCGAGGTCATCCCGCTGCTTGCGCCGTACCTCGCCGGCAAGCTGCGCGCGGCCCAGGCCGAGGGGGTCCGGCGCCACCTGGCGACCTGCGTCGCCTGTTCTCGCAAGTTGGGGCCGCGGCGCCCCGTTAAGGTGTAAGTAACCCCGATGGCGCACGTGAACATCCGTTTCTTCGACGACGAGACCATGGCGGGCGAAGCTCGCGAGCTCGACTTCGACGAGCCCGACTTCCTGGTCGACGTCGACGACGTGGGCGGCATCGAGAACAACGAGACCGCCTGGGTCCCGCTGTCCGCCGTCAAGTGGGTCGAGCTGCCTCTCTCCGACGTCCACGAGCCCGAGACGCCCACCCGCAAGGTCGCCATCCGGTTCCTGGACGGCGAGGTGCTGCGGGGGCACATCGACGGCGCCCTGCAGCGGCACCGCTACGGCATCGTGCTCCACCTCCATCCCGAGGAGGGCGGCAGCAATGGCGGCGTGCGCAAGCTGGGGATCCCGTTCTCCGCGGTCAAGGCGCTCTTCTATGTGCGCGAGTTCGATCCCCGGCACCCGGAGGAGCGCGGTGCCTCCGACGCCTACCTGGCGCGACGCACCATGGCGCCGCTCCTGGACGTGCTCGAGGAGATGGACATGCTCGACCGCCTGCACTCCAACGGGGTGCTGAGCGACAGCGAGTACTCGAACAAGCGCACCGCCGTCCTCGAAAGGCTCTAGAAACCTCCCCGCTTGCCGGGGAGGTCATCCCGGCGAAGCCGGGAGGGGTGGGGTGTGGAACCATTAGTCCGACTGCCGGCGCCGGGCTGATTCCGCTCCGCCCAAGGAGGTCGAGCGCCGGCGCTGGGCGCACTCTGCAGCCTTCAGATCAGCGATAGAGGGCAGTTGTAAAGCCTTCGTTTTTGGGTCTAGTCCACCTATACTCGGGTCACCTGGCTCGCCCGGCACACGCATTGGAGATGGCACCGC
This sequence comes from Candidatus Dormiibacterota bacterium, assembly GCA_036565325.1. Classification (GTDB taxonomy): domain Bacteria; phylum Chloroflexota; class Dormibacteria; order Dormibacterales; family Dormibacteraceae; genus CF-28. The sequence goes on from DATCNF010000034.1 coordinate 7,522, forward strand.
TCAGATGAGTCCAAAGATTGAAACGCGCCCTGCGCGCCCCAGACGAGCCTTCCGCCTCACAGCCCGCGCTCACGCTGTAAGGGTCAGGCCGAGACCAACGGCCTTCGAGCGGGCAGTGTGGGTAAGCATTCGCAAAATGGCGCTGAAGACCTTCCCTGACCTCCGGGAAGTCCTGACGGACAGTGGTTGGGACCGTTTCTGCCGGGACCTCATGGCTGCAAGCGGCTCCCCTGATTCGATCGGCGAAGTCCTCGAAGCCTGGTACGGCACGTGGGACGTGCTGGCCAACGCCGAGATCGAAGGGCCCGATCTGGGCGAAGCCCTCGACGCCAGGGACGAGGTCATTACGGCCACCGACAGGCCTCTCTCGCTAGAGGAAGTGCCAAGCCGCCTAGGGCTTTAGTCTTCAGCACATGTCGTCGCCGTGGAATGTCCGCGGCGATGCAGTACTTCGAGAGATCGCAAGTCGGCCCAAGAAGGTCAGAAAAGCTGCGCAAGCTGCCATCCGGCGTCTTGCCGCCGATCCAACAGATCCCAAGAATGGGGCTCGACCACTGAAGCCTGGGCATGGTCCGATGTATCTGTGCCGATTCGAGTATGGGTCGCTCGTGTATAGCGCTAGGCGATCCAACCCAATTTTCAACCTCTTGCTCGTCCTTTTCGACGGTGAAGGCCCTGACCCGACAACGGCCGACCCCGATCCAACGCCGCCTGTCCCTATGTAGTCGATCCGAGGTCGAATAAGCCGTAACCTCGCCGTGGTGAGGCGTGCGACCGCCATGGTGCTCCTCGTCGTTCTCGCCGCAGCCTGCCAGCCCAGCACCCCGG
>DATCNF010000035.1:0-6945 GCA_036565325.1 Candidatus Dormiibacterota bacterium
GGCCGACACCGGCCTCACCGGGCGGAAGGTGCAGATCGACACCTACGGCGGCTACGCCCGCCACGGCGGCGGCTGTTTTTCAGGGAAGGACCCCACCAAGGTCGACCGCGCTGGAGCCTACGGCGCGCGGTACGTAGCCAAGCACGTGGTCGCCGCCGGGCTGGCGGAGCGCTGCGAAGTCCAGCTCGCGTATGCCATCGGGGTGGTCAAGCCGGTGGCGGTTCGGGTGGACACCGCGGGCACTGGAAAGGTCCCCGACCAGGAGATCGAGCGCGCCCTCTCCAAGCTCTTCGACCTCTCCCCGCTGGGCATCATCAAGGAGCTCAACCTGCGCCGGCCGCTCTACCGCCAGGTCGCCTGCTACGGCCATTTCGGCCGCACCGACCTCGAGCTGCCGTGGGAGCAGACGCCGCGCCTGGAGGAGCTCAAGGCCGAGGTGGGAGCCTGAGCAAGAGCACCCTGCGGGCCGTCATCCCGGCCGGCGGCGCCGGGTCCCGGCTCTGGCCGCGCTCCCGGCGCTCGACCCCCAAACACGTGCTACCGCTGTCCGGCACCGGGCGGCCGCTGCTGCGCGAGACCTACGAGCGCATCCGGCCCCTGGCAGCCGAGGTCTACGTGCTCACCGAGCAGCGCCAGGTGCCTCTGATCCGGAAGATCCTGCCCGAGCTGAAGGCCAGGCACCTGATCGTGGAGCCCGAGGCCCGGGGCACCACCAACGCCCTCGGGCTGGCCGCCATGACCCTGGCCGAGGCGGATCCCGAGGCGGTCATGATGTCCATCCCGGCCGACCACGTGGTGCGTGGCAAGGACGCTTTCGGCGCTGCCGTCCGGCGGGCGGCGGCGGTCGCGGAGGCCTCGGGCGAGCTGGTCACGGTGGGCCTGCTCCCGCGCTACCCGGCCACCGGTTTCGGCTACATCGAGGCCCGGGAGCCGGTCAGCGTGGGCCGCCTCCGGGCTCTGCGGGTGGCCCGCTTCGTCGAGAAGCCGGACGCCGCGCGAGCCCGCCGCTTCCTGGCCGCGGGCGACTTTTACTGGAACCTGGCGATGTTCGGGTGGCGGGTCGGCGCCTTCCTGGCGGAGCTGAAGCTGCACGGTCCCGCGCACCATGCCGGGCTGCAGCGCGTGCTGGAGGCCCGCCGCCGGGGTGACGAGGCGGCGGCCGGCCGGGCCTACGCGCGGCTCCCCAACGAGGTGGTCGATCGCACCGTCATGGAGCGCACCCGGCGCCTGCTGCTGGTGCCGGCGGGGTTCGAATGGATCGATGTCGGGTCCTGGACCGAGCTCGCCGACCTCCTGCGCCAGGACGCCCACGGGAACGTGGTGGAGGGCGAGCAGGTCCTGATCGACACCGAGTCCTGCTTCATCTCGGCGCCCGGCAAGCTGGTGGCGACCATCGGCCTGCGCGACTTCGTGATCGTGGACACCCCGGACGCCCTGCTGGTCTGCCCCAAGTCGCGAGCCCAGGACGTGAAGCGCGTGGTCGAGGCCTTGGGCCGCGAAAAGAAGCTCAAGTATCTTTGAGCGCAGTGGGGGCGCCGCCGCAGATCAAATTCGGCACCGACGGCTGGCGCGGCGTGATCGGCGACGACTTCACCTACGAGACCCTTCGCTACGCGGCGCAGGGCGTCGCCGACTACCTCACCGCCAAGGGTCCCGACCAGCTCGCGGTGGTCGGCTACGACTGCCGCTTCGCGTCCGAGATCTTCGCCGAGGAGGTGGCCCGGGTACTGGCCGGCAACCGCGTCCGGAGCCTGCTCTTCGACCGCCCCTCGCCGACCCAGGTCGCCTCCTGGACGGTGATCGACCGCCAGGCGGCCGGCGCCGCGGTGGTCACCGCCAGCCATAACCCGTACATCTTCAACGGCCTCAAGTACAAGCCGGAGACCGGCAGCTCGGCGCCGCCTGAGGTGATCGCCGAGCTCGAGCGGCGGATCAACGCCATCGCCGCCGGCGGGCCGGGCGGGGTGCAGCGCGCCGCTGCCGACGACCCGCTGATCCGGCGCTACGACCCCCGGCCGGCCTACTACGCGCAGATCGCCAAGATGATCGACCTCGATCCCATCCGGGTAGGCGCCCTGCGGATCCTGCACGAGGTCATGTACGGCAGCGGCTACGGCTACGTCGAGGAGCTGCTGGCCGGCGGCTCGACCACCGTGATCGAGCTCCACAGCAAGCGCAACCCCTTCTTCGGCGGCGTCAACCCGGAGCCCATCCCGGACAACCTGGACGAGGCCCTGCAGACCATGAAGAGCGGTGGCTACGACCTCTGCATCTGCACCGACGGCGACGCCGACCGGGTCGGGATCATCGACGGCTCGGGCCGCTTCGTGAACCAGCTGCAGGTCTACGCGCTGCTCATGGTGTACCTGGTCGAGATGCGGGGCTGGAAGGGGCCGGTGGTGCGCTCCGTGAACATGACCCACATGGCCGACGAGCTGGGCCGCCAGTACGGCGTCCCCGTGTACGAGGTCCCCGTCGGCTTCAAGAACGTGGCCCCCAAGATGATGGAGACGGGCGCGGTCCTGGGCGGCGAGGAGAGCGGCGGCTTCGCCATCCGCGGCCACATCCCGGAGCGGGACGGCATTCTGGCCGGGCTCTGCTTCGCGGACATGATGGTCCGCAGCGGGCGCACTGTCTCCCAGCTGCTCGAGGACCTGGAGGCCAAGGTCGGCCCTCACGCGTACGCGCGCCATGACATCCACCTCCCGCGCGACAGCTACGAGCAGGACCGCAAGCGGATCCTGGAGACCCTCCGCGAGAAGCAGCCGCGCACCGTGGCCGGGGTGGCGGTGGAGCGGGTGCGCGACGACGACGGCTTCAAGTTCTTCCTCAAGGACGGGTCCTGGGTGCTGCTGCGAACCAGCGGCACCGAGCCCCTGATCCGGGTTTACGCGGAAGCCAGGGACGCCGACGCGGTCGCGAAACGGCTCGCGGAGCTGGAGGCCGTGGTCGGCCTGGGCGGCCATGACGGAGGTTAGGCGGGGCGAGGACACCCGGGTCGAAAAGCCCTGGGGCTATGAGATCCGCTGGGCGGTGACCGGCCGCTACCTGGGCAAGATCCTCCACGTCAACCGCGGCGAGGCGCTCTCCCTCCAGTACCACGAGCAGAAGGACGAGTGCCTCTACCTGGCCGCCGGGGTGCTCGACCTGGAGCTGGGCGACGAGTCCGGCGAGCTCAAGAGTTACCGACTCAAGGTGGGGGACACCGTCCACATCACGCCTGGCACCCGCCACCGGATGACCGCGGTCGAGGACTCCGACATCTTCGAGGTCTCGACCCCCGAGATCGACGACGTGGTCCGGCTCGAGGATCGCTACGGCCGGGCGACCGGTTAAGGATGGTTAGACTGGCGGCTTCGTGAAGACACCCCCGCCGCCTGATCTTCACGTCGCCCAGGTGGCGGACGTCTCCGATCGCCGCGACGGCCGCTTCCTGGTCTTCGTGGGCCTGGTCCTGGTCGCGCTGGGCCTCGCCTTCAAGTCCGAGCTGGTGGCCCCGACCCAGGTCTGGGCCTTCGGCGCGGGCCTCTTGATCCTTGCCTTCCCGGCCCTGCTCGGCTACCTGCGCACGGACGAGGGGCCGCCCTCGATCGAGAACTACATCCCGGTCGCGATCGGGGCGGTGGCGGTCGCGGGCCTCTCCACCTTCCCCATGGAGTGGTGGAAGTTCGACGCCATGGTCGCCGTCTTCGGCGCCGGCTTCGTGGTCTCGGGCTGGCTCGACCACCGCCGCCTGCGGGAGCGCGAGAAGCCGGGCCACGTCGTCCTCCAGGAGACGGTCATGGTCCTGGCCATGGCGGCGGCCTTCCTGGTCGTGCTCACCGTGAACCTGCCCCTGCCCCTGCGACTGGGCTGGATCTTCGCCATCTCGGCACTGGCCACCTACCGGAGCTTCCGCGCCCTGGGGCGCATCATGCCGCCCCGCCGCGCCTTCCTGTTCTCGGTCTTCGTGGCCCAGCTGGTGACCTTCTTCTCCTGGGCCATCACCGTCTACCTGAGCTACCAGGAGGGGCCCATGGCCGCCATCCTGGTCTTCCTCTGGTACGTGAACCGGGGCATCATCCGCCACACCGTCGAGGAGACGCTCACCCGCAACGTCCTGCTCGAATACGGGCTCTTCGTGCTCCTGCTGGGCTACCTCTTCTACGCGACCGCCATGCCCCACCCGGGCTAGCCGGCGTTCCGAGCCTCCGCGAACTGGGTGTCGAAGACCCAGGCGCCGTTGGACGTCTTCCAGACCGCCAGCGTGGGCTGGACCGCGTCGCCGGTGGCGGTGAAGGAGAAGGCCCCGGTGGTGCCCCTGTAGTTCTTGGTCGCGGCCACCGCCTGGACCACCTGCTTGCGCGTGGGCAGCCCACCCGCCCCGGCCGCGGCGCGGCCGATGGCATCGACCAGGAGCGCGGCCGCGTCGTAGGCCGGGAAGGTGAAGGCCGCCAGGTCGGCGGGGCTGGGAAAGCGCTTGCGGTACCCGGCGACCACCGCCCGCACGGTGGCGTCGGTCGACTGGGTGGCGTCGCCGACGGTCACGGTGCCGTACATACCCGCAGCGTTGCCGCCCGCGTCCTTCAGGCAGAGGTCGTCCACGATGCCGTCCGGACCCACAAAGGGCACATCGAGCAGCCCCTTCATGGCCGCGCGGACGGTGCAGGCGTGGGTCTGCGAGGTCATCCCGACGAAGACGGCGGCCGCGCCCTGCTGCTTCGCGAGCTGGAAGAAGGCGCCGTAATCGTTCTCCGCGCGCCAATCGAAGTCCTGGCGGATCACGACCTGGCCGCCCTTGGCCTTGAGCTCCTGGCTGAAGCCGTCCGCCACGCCCTTGCCCAGCGTCTCGTTGTCGGACATCACCGCCACCGCGGTCAGCTTGAGCGTGCCGGTCACGAAGTCCGCCGCGGCCGGTCCCTGCAGGGTGTTGTCGGCCGCCAGCCGGAAGTAGTCGTTGCCGCCGCCCGGGCGGAGCTGGGCCGGCGCGACCGCGCAGTAGGGGAGCGCCTGGGTCAAACACTCGTCGGTGTTGGAGGGGCTGATCAGGGCCAGGTTGTTGAGGTTGGCGGTGGGCAGCTCGGCGCGGGCCACGTTGGAGTCGAGGGGACCCACCAGCCCCAGCACCTGGGGATCGGCGAGCATCTTCTCCACGTTGGCCAGGCCGGTGGTGGGGTCGTGGGCGCCGGTCGTCGCCGAGGCGTCGTCGTAGGGCACGAACTGCAGCCGGAACGACCCGCCGACGCAGGCTTTCGACTCCACGGCGTACTGCGCGCCGTGGGCGGCCGGCAGGCCGTTGGCGGCGTCGGCGCCGGTGAGCGGGAAGTCGGCCGCGATCTTGATCGTCCGCGAGCCGCACGACGATCCCGGCGTGGAGGCTCCGGAGCCGGCCGGCGAGCACGCGGCGGCCAGCAGCGCCGCGGCCAGCAGGGCCGCCGAGACCGGCCTAAATGCCGAGATACGCTTTCTGGACATCCTCGGACTGGGCGAGCTCCTTGCCCGGTCCGGACTTGACGATGGTGCCGGTCTCCAGCACGTAGGCGCGGTGGGCGACGTTGAGCGCCTTGACCGCGTTCTGCTCCACCAGGAGGATCGGCACACCCGAGCTGTTGATCTCGTTGATGATGTCGAAGATGGTGTCCACGATGATGGGCGCCAGCCCCAGCGAGGGCTCGTCCAGCATCAGGACCCGCGGGTTGGCCATCAGCGCGCGGCTGATGGCGACCATCTGCTGCTCACCGCCGGAGAGGGTGCCGGCCAGCTGGTTGCGCCTCTCCTTGACCCTCGGGAAGAGGGTGAAGACCCGCTCCAGGCTGTCGCGTATGCCGTGCCGGTCGCGGCGGCTGTAGGCGCCCATCTCCAGGTTGTCCTGGACGGTCAGGCGCTGGAACAGCCGCCTCCCCTCGGGGGCCTGGCAGATGCCCAGACCGACGATCTGGTGGGGCGGGGTGTGGGTGATGTCGCGGCCGTCGAAGGTGATCGTCCCGGCGGCCGGGTGCATGAGGCCGCTGATGGTGCGCAGGGTGGTCGTCTTGCCGGCGCCGTTGGAGCCGATCAGGGCCACGATCTCGCCCCGGTCGACCGTCAGGCTGGCCCCGTGCAGCGCCTGGATGCGGGCGTAGAAGGCGTCCACGCCCTTCAGCTCGAGGAGCGCCATCAGCCCTGCTTGCCCAGGTAGGCCTCGATCACGCGCTGGTTGCTGCGGACCATCTCGGGCGGTCCCAGCGCGATCTCCTCGCCATGGTCGAGCACGCAGATGCGCTTGGAGATGCTCATCACGACCTTCATGTCGTGCTCGATCAGGAAGACCGTGATGCCGTCGGCGACGATCTTCTCCACCAGCTTCATGAGCTCCACCTTCTCCTGGGGCGTGAAGCCGGCGGCCGGCTCGTCGAGCAGGAGCAGCTGGGGCTCGGTGGCCAGCGCCCGCGCCACCTCCAGGCGTCGCTGCTGCCCGTAGGGCAGGTTGCGCGCGTAGTAGTCGGCGAAGCGCTCGATGCCGACGTAGCGCAGCAGCTCGTAGGCGCGGTCGCGCACGCGGGACTCCTCGTGGCGGGCGGCCGGCGTCTTGAGCATCGCGTCCCAGAGCTTGGCGTGCATCCGGACGTGCTGGCCGACCTTGACGTTGTCGAGGGCGGTCATGAAGCCGAAGAGGCGGATGTTCTGGAAGGTGCGGGCGATGCCCATCTTGGCGACCTTGTGGGGTCGCGCACCCGAGATGTTCTGGCCGTTGTAGACCACGTCGCCCATGGTCGGCGCGTAGATCCCGGTGATGCAGTTGAAGAGTGTCGTCTTGCCCGCCCCGTTGGGCCCGATCAGTGCGAAGATCTCGCCCCGCCTGACCGCGAACTCGACTCCGTCCACCGCCACCAGGCCGCCGAACTGCTTGGTGACCTTCCGGATCTCGAGGATGTTGGCGGACGCTACGGGTGCCGGGCTGGGGCTGCTCATGCCCATCCCTCCGCC